>JANOAP010000041.1:0-7142 GCA_031411175.1 Rhodoferax sp.
ACAGCGATGGGTATTCGCCACGGTGATCCCGCACCATGCGTACTGCGCGTTCGCGAACTTCGGGGGAAAAACGATTTGATTTCTTGCTCATGACTCCATCTTCTCAAAGTGTGGAGCCTCCTCAAATTCCGGGGCGATTCAATCCACCACCCGCACAGACTCAGGTCTTCCGCGAAGACTTCAACGGAACCGCATTGCAGACTTCGTATTGGACGCCTTTCGGCACCGGCGCAGTCTCTGTCGCCAATGGCACGATGACGACCAGTTGCCGAAGCTACGCGAGCACCCAAAGCAAAGTGACTTTCTCTGGCAATAGGATCGTTATCGAAGGAAGAATGGGCAGTACTGGAGCTCTTCGAGACAGCAATTTCTTCCTGATAGACGTCAATAATGGTGAACAGATTGCGGCGGGTGACACCAACTATCAAGGCAAAGGCTTGTATGCATACGGATCAGGGGCGTTCGCATTGCCACAGACAGGCAACGGCAATTCGATTGCGGGACTGCAGGAATTTCGACTGACACTGGAAGGCACAAGCCTGAAGATGGAGCGGGGGAGCAGCCTATCCGGCAATCTTGAGACCATCACACGAACGCTAGGAAGCACTGTCGCCGGCAGAACGTTCTTCTTGATTCTTGGAACTGGCGGCGCAGATTATTGCCCAGGTAGCTACGACTGGGTGCAAATCACAGCAACAACGGTGACCGCGCAGCCCGCACCACCATCCAACTTCGCCACAACCTGCAAAGGTCAAAGCACGGTGCTGGGCGGGTGGACCCGTTTTGGCACTGCGACTTACAACGCTTCTACCAACACCTATAGCGTTGGCGACACCATCTCCTATGACCCAAACGATTCGGATGGTGACTGCAACCCAGTAGGGATATGGGGCGGAGTCACTTGGTCGGATAACGACTGGCTGGTCTACAACCGGTCGACGACGGGCGACATTGATTTTTCCGCTGAGGCTTGTATTCCCCATTCGCCGCTCAGCGGTCACTCCATCGGATTGGGAATCATGGATCCAGCCTTTACCGGTTTGCCCCAGAGCGGTCACAATGTATTTACTACCGTACAGATGGCGTCATTCAATACGCAATGGACATTGCCCGGGAGGTTGTACTACACCTTGGGAAATGCCGTTGGCCCGGTATTCATTCCCAATGCGGTACTGAGCGCCAAGGGTTTTTGCGGAACCTACCGGATGACCCGAGTGGGGAACTTGTACAGCGTGTATTTCAACAATGTTTTCCTGGCCAGCGCTGTTGGAACAACTGCGGCAATAGCGCCCGTCGTAGTCGCCTACGACAACGTCATCGAAATGAAGCCGACCGTGCTGTTCCCGAACTGACAGGTTGCACGCCGCAGATGTGGCGATAGCAAGGTGTTCCAGCGCGCAGCACCCCGTGCCGACACGGGGTGCTGGTGCCATAATTAGTGCCATGGGAATCCCACAAGCCATCCACAAAATGACCGCGCAGGAATTCGCGATATGGGAGCTTGATGAGCCCGAACGCCATGAGTTCTTTCGCGGTGAAGTTTTCAGGGTGTTTGGTATGGGCGGGGCACGACGGGAGCATGTGCGGGTTTGCATGAACATCTCCAGGGTGCTGGACAATCACCTGCACGGCACGCCCTGCCAGGCTTTCATGGCCGACATGAAGGTTCACGTTGAAGCCACCGGCGACATGTTTTACCCTGACATTCTGGTGACTTGCGATGCGCGTGACCTTGCCGCGTCGCTGGAAATGCAGCACCCCAAGCTCGTCATTGAAGTGCTATCGCATTCCACTGCCACTTTCGACCGGGGCGACAAGTTTCCGACCTACCGCCGCATCGAAGCGCTGGAGGAATACGCGCTGGTTGACCCGCACGGCAAAAGTTTCGAGGTCTATCGTCGGCAAGCCAACCGTAGCGATTGGCTGTTGACGCAGGGAAAAGTTGAAGAAGGCCTGGTGCTGCACAGCGTGGGGTTGACCGTGCCTTCTGATTTGCTGTTTGAAAACGTGTAACACTTGAAGTTTGTAGCCAACAGGCTACAATTTACTCATGTACAGCGTCGTCGAAACGGAAGCATTCTCGGATTGGCTGGCGGGCTTAAAAGACACTCATACTCGCATCCGCCTGGCACGCAGGCTCAACAAAGCAAGGCTCGGAAACTTGGGTGATACCAAGCCAGTTGGTGACGGTGTTTTTGAGATGCGTGAATTCTTTGGCCCAGGCTGGCGTATGTACTACGTAGAACGCTCAGGCGCGCTGCTCTTCATGCTGGGTGGTGGAGACAAAGTGAGCCAGACCAAGGACATTCAGCGCGCCAAAAAACTGGCAGAGGAATTGCAATGAACAAGATCAAAACCCGCCCTTTCGACATGGCCAATTACTTGACCAGTGAGGCGGACATTCAGGAATACCTGAGTCAGGTACTGGAGGAAGGTGAATCCACCGAATTGGCAGCCGCCCTGGGCGACATTGCCCGCGCGCGCGGGATGACCCAGCTTGCCAAAGACACAGGCCTGTCGCGTGAAAGCTTGTACAAAAGTCTTTCTGGTGAGCGAGCACCCAGCAGCGACACGCTTTTCAAGGTCATGCGCGCTTTGGGGTTCAAGCTGACGATTCAACCGGTAACGACAGGGCAATAACTGGCCATATTCCCTATCGCACCAGATCCCACCCCATCATCAGCACCGCCGCCGCCATCACGCAGGTACCCAGCCAGCCAAACCAGCGTGTCTTTCGGCCTGACGTGAACGGCCCCATGACCTTTTCTTTGGAGGCCAGCAACATCAGCCCCACCATGATGGGCACGGCCACCACGCCGTTGATCACGGCGCTCCAGTAGAGCGCCTTCATCGGGTCAATCGGCGTGAAATCCAGGCCCGTGCCCACCAGGGTGGCCAGCGCGATGATGCTGTAGAACCGCTTGGCCTCAAACCATTGCCGCTCCAGGCCTTCCGGCCAGCCGAAGGCTTCGGCAACCGCATAGGCGGCCGATGACGCCAGCACAGGCACGGCCAGCAACCCAGTGGCGATGATGCCGCCCGCAAACAGCGCAAAGGCAAACTCGCCGGCCAGCGGACGCAAGGCCTGCGCAGCTTGTGCGGCGGACGTCACATCGGTCACACCGGCACTGTGCAGCACCACGGCACCCATCAGCATCACAAAGAAGGCGATGCCGTTGGAAAACAGCATGCCGATCATGGTGTCTTGCTTCACACGGCGCAGGTCGCTGCGCACCTTTTGATCAGACCCACGCTGCCCGCCGCGCAACCGCAGTTCCTCCACTTCCTGCGAGGCCTGCCAGAAGAAAAGATAGGGCGAGATCGTCGTGCCCAACACAGCCACAATCGTCATCCAGTACGCCGAAGACCACTGCAACCGGGGCAGCACCAGGTCATGCAGCACCTGCCCCCAGGGCACCTGCACGGTGAATATGGCGGCCACATAGGCAAACAGCGTGAGCGTGAGCCACTTCAGCAGCGGTGCCAGGCGGCGGTAAGGCACCAACACCTGAAGCACCACCGTGATGATGCCGACCCCTACCGAATACACATGGGCACGGCCACCCGCCACCAGCTGGATTGCGTCCCCCATGGCGGACACATCCGCCGCGATGTTGATGACGTTGGCGATGACCAGCAAGATCACCATGCTGACCAGAAACCAGCGCGGCGTGTGCTCGCGCAAATTGGCTGCGACGCCTTTGCCGGTGACGCGCCCGATGCGGGCGCTGACCAGCTGAATCGCAATCATGAAGGGCAGCGAGAGAAACACCGTCCAGACCATGCTGGTGCCAAACTGCGCGCCGGCCTGGGTGTAAGTGGCGATGCCGGATGGGTCATCGTCCGCAGCGCCGGTGACCACACCGGGGCCTACATGGCGCAAAAAAGAGGGGATACGTTTGAGCATGGCGGACCTTAGCACAGCCCTATTCGGCAAACAGCCCCACAATCACTTCGCGCAGCCACTGGTTGCCGGGGTCGGATTCAAACCGCTTGCTCCAGTGCAGGGACACAGTGAAGTCGCGCAAGGGGAACGGTGGCTCGATGACGGCGTGATTGCCATCTTCGGCAAAACCGCGCGCAATATTGCCGGGCATCACTACCGCCAGATCGGTGGCACGGACGATGGCGGGCAGCACCATGAAGTGCTCGGTGGTCAGGCGCAAGCGGTCTTCCAGCTTGAGCAACTGCAATATGCGCAGTGTGTCTGAATGAGACCGCACCGCCACAAAATCCAGCTCATGCAGGGCGCCAAGCAGTGCCGCGCCATTGGCCTGGGTGTCCGCCTTTGTAGCTGCCTGCACGCCTGTCTGTAAAGCACCCGCTTCCCGACCCTTGCGCTTTCGCCCAAACCGCTTTGCAAACGGGTGCCCCGCGCGAAGCAACACGGCATAACGGTCTTTGAGCAAATGCACCCGCTGGGTGTCCTTGACCGTGGGCAGAAAGCCAAACGCAAAGTCGATGCGGCCACTGTCCAGCGCTTCGGCGACCCCGCTGGCCGCCAGCGCCAAGGTCTCAATGCGCACGCCGGGGGCGCGCTCACGCAGGGCGGTCATCAGCCCCGGCAGAAAGCGGCTCTCGCCAATGTCACTCATGTGGATACGAAACACCTTGCGCGCACTTGGGGCGTCGAATTCAACCGATTCATTGAAGGCCTGTTCGATGGTGCCCAGCGCACTGCGCACCGCATCGGCCAGCCGGTCTGCACGGGGGCTGGGCGCCACGCCACCCGCAGCACGCACAAACAGCGGGTCGTTGACGAGCAGACGCAGGCGCGTCAGGCCCTGGCTGACTGCGGGCTGCGTCAGGTGCAGCAGCTCAGCCGCCCGGCTGACGTTGCGGGTGCGGTAGACCGCATCGAACAGGCGCAGCAGGTTCAGGTCGATATCTTTGATATGCATTTGGCTAATATTGAATAGTCTACTTATTTTATTGATTGATGGATTCAACGCAACGACACTGCGAGTAGTCAAGCACATACCTACCGTCATTGCGAGCGCAGCGCGGCAATTCATCGCGCCGTGCCAGGTGCCATGGGTCGCCACGCCCTTCGGCCTCGCGATGACAAACCGAGGGCACTTCATGGAAGTCACATTCACCAAAGAGATCGAGTCGCTGCGCCTGGGTTCGGGTAAAACCTTTCACGGCGAAGGCATTCTGGCCATCACCAAGGCGCTGCTGCAATCGGGCGTAGCCTACGTGGGCGGCTACCAGGGCGCGCCGGTATCGCATTTGCTGGACGTGATGGTGCAGGCCAAGCCCTACATGCAGGAACTCGGCGTGCACGTAGAGGCCTGCTCCAACGAGGCGTCCGCCGCCGCCATGCTGGGGGCGAGTATTCACTACCCGCTGCGTGGCGCGGTGACCTGGAAGTCCATTGTGGGCACCAACGTGGCGGCCGATGCCTTGAGCAATCTGTCCAGCCCCGGCGTGAAGGGCGGCGTGCTGATTGTGGTGGGTGAAGACTACGGCGAGGGGGCCAGCGTGATCCAGGAGCGCACGCACGCCTATGCGCTCAAGTCCACCATGTGCCTGCTGGACCCGCGGCCTGACCTGGGCCGCATGGTGGACATGGTGGAGCACGGGTTCAGGTTGTCAGAGGCGTCGAACATGCCCGCCATTCTGGAGCTGCGCATTCGCGCCTGCCATGTGCGCGGCAGCTTTGAGTGCAAGGACAACGTCACCTCTGCCTTCTCCACCCGCAACCTGATCAAGGAGCCGGGTCGTTTCAATTACATGAGCCTGGCCCACCCGCCGGTCACTTTCCGGCATGAAAAGCTCAAGGGCGAAGAACGCTTGCCAGCCGCGCGCCGCTACATTGCCGACAACCATCTCAACGAGTTGTTTGATGGCAAGCATGACGACCTCGGCCTGATCGTGCAAGGTGGCCTATACAACACGCTGATTCGCGCCTTGCAGCAGTTTGGCTTGGCAGATGCGTTTGGCCAGACCGATATTCCGCTGCTGGTGCTCAACGTGACCTACCCGCTGGTGCCAGGGCAGTTGAGTGATTTTTGCGTGGGCAAGCGTGCCGTGCTGATGATTGAAGAGGGCCAGCCCGAGTACATCGAGCAGGAACTCGCCACCATGCTGCGCCGTGCCGACATCCAGACGCCACTGCATGGCAAAGACATGCTGCCCCAGGCGGGTGAGTACACCACCGAAGTCATGGCCAACGGCCTGGCGACATTCTTGCAACGCTACCTGCCACAGCACGCCCCGGAGTCAACCTTGCAGTGGCTCGGCGGCAATCAGGAGCGCCGCGCTGCGGTGGCTAAAGCCTTGCCCACACCCCTGCCCGCGCGGCCGCCCAGCATGTGCATTGGCTGCCCCGAACGGCCCGTGTTTTCGGCTCTTAAACTGGCACAGCAGGACGTGGGCGACGTGCATATCTCAGGCGACATTGGTTGCCATGCGCTGGCCACGTTCGAGCCGTTTTCGTTCGGCCATTCCATCCTGGGCTACGGCATGAGCCTGGCCAGCCGCGCAGGCGTGTCGCCTATGATGAACCGGCGCGTGCTGTCGGTGATGGGCGATGGTGGTTTCTGGCACAACGGCCTACTGACCGGTGTGCAAAGCGCCTTGTTCAATGGCGACGACGCGGTGCTGCTGATCTTCAAGAACGGCTACACGTCGGCCACCGGCACGCAAGACATCATCTCCACCCCCGATGAGGTGGGCAAAGCCAATGCGCCGGACAAACAGCAAAGCCTGGCGCACCTGAACCAGACGATTGAAAACACGCTGAATGGCCTGGGTGTGAAGTGGATGCGCACCGTAAACACCTACGAGGTTGACACAATGCGAGCCACGCTGACCGAGGCCTTCACGACGCCGTTCAGCGGCCTGAAAGTCATCGTGGCCGAAGGTGAATGCCAGCTGGAGCGCCAGCGCCGCATCAAGCCCTGGCTGGCCAGCCTGCTCAAGCGAGGAGAGCGCGTGGTACGGGTGAAGTACGGTGTGGACGAAGACGTATGCAATGGCGACCACGCCTGCATTCGCCTGTCAGGCTGCCCCACGCTGACCTTGAAGGACAACCCCGACCCGCTGAAGGTGGACCCGGTGGCCACGGTGATCGACGGGTGTGTGGGGTGCGGCTTGTGTGGCGAGAACGCGCATGCGGCCACCTTGTGCCCGTCGTT
>JANOAP010000042.1:0-2613 GCA_031411175.1 Rhodoferax sp.
GGCGGGCCAACCGGGCCGGTGTTGTTCAAGGGGGCGCTGATTCAGAAGCTGTTGTGACCCGGCGGCTAACCCGATGCCGGGGTGGCTGGGTTGCGAAGGCAAGCGGCGAACGCGCTGCAAATTGCATCATTCGCCGTCCGCGCCGAGGCAGACGCCTCGAAGAACCCAAAGAACGGATGAAACATGTCGTCAAACTGGAGCAACTGAACCGCCACGCCGGCATTTGCCAGCTTGTCTGCATAGGCAAGGCCTTCCTCGCGCAAGGGGTCGTGGCCTGCCACGGCAATCACCGCCGGTGGCAGCCCTTTGAAGTCTTTCGCAAACAGGGGTGACGGCGGGCTCTGGCGGGCATGTGCCAGGTCAGGGCCTAAATAAAGACTCGCGATGTCGCGGAGATCCGGCGCGCCCAACATGGCGTAGTCGGCGCGTTGTTTCTCAATCTTCACAGTGTCGCGGGCGAAGTTGACGCCGGGCACGATCAAAAGTTGTGCCGCCAGGGTGATGCCCTGGTCCCGCAATGAGATCGCCGTGGACGCCGCCAGGTTGGCACCCGCGCTTTCACCGGCAATCGCGACGCGTGACGCGTCACCCCCCAAAGACCCCACGTTGCGGATAGCCCATGTGGTCGCTGCCAACGCATCATCATGCGCCGCCGGAAAACGATGCTCAGGCGCCAGCCGGTAATCGACCGAGACGACTACCGCATCCACATCCCGGCACAGCTTGCGGGCGATATCGTCCATCAGCTCGACGCTGCCCAACACAAAGCCACCGCCGTGAAAAAAGACGATGGTGGGGTAGCTAGTCCGGCCACTTGCGGGGCGATACACGCGCACCGGCACACGCAGGTTGCCGTGCCCGGCGACCCCGTCTTCAACCGCCCCAACCCCAGGCACGCCTGACTTGTCGCGCGCGGCCATGATGGCGCGGGTCATGCGCTGGCGGGCCTGTTCGGGCGTGCCGGAGAACGGGGGCGGTGCGTGGTTGGCGCGCATGGCCGCCACGATAGCCGCCAGTTGCGGGTCCAGTGGTGTGGTGCTCATGGCATCGCCAGGATGTGCGCCTGAGAGGCGTGGGCGCGTTCGCGCAGCGCCTGCAGGTCAATGCCCATCATCTCGCCATGACGTTTGACGACCTTGCCCGCCACCATCACGGTGTCCACATTGCCGGAATGTGCTGCCAGCACCACGGCACCTACGGCGTCCGAGACCGGTGTCAGGTTCAGGTCATCGCTGCGGATCATGATCAGGTCGGCCTGCTTGCCCGGCGTCAGCGACCCCACTTTGTGGCCCAGACCGTTGGCATGGGCACCGGCCACTGTAGCGAACTCCAGCACGTCCCTCAGGGTGACGGTGGCTGGCGCATTGCTGACCTGCGAGTGATTGCCACCCATCCATGAGCGGTAATAGGCGAAGGCATGGCGCATCTGGGTGAACATGTCTCCCGCGCATTTGGTTTCCGTGTCGCCGCTGAGGCTGGGCCGGATACCTGCGGCCAGCAACCGGTCAAACGGGATGTCGCCGATGCCCTGTGCATTCAATTCACAGTGCACGCCGAGCGAGGCGCTGACGCCGGCGTCTGCCATCATGGCGATCTCGTCTGCACCGCAGAAGCAGCAATGCACGAAAGTCATGTCGTCGCCCAGCACGTTGGCCTCATGCATCTGCGCGATGGCGCGCACCGGTGCGTTGCGCGCATAGGCACCCATGTGGATGCTGGAACGGATGTCGAGCTCTCTTGCCAGCCGCAGGTCGTCCAGCCAGACATCGCGTTGCGCCATCTCGGGCCCGCGCGCCGCCATCGCCAGCGTCAGCAACTGGTCGTCCGAGCTGAAATACTGCTGGCGCAGCCTGCGGATGTCTTGCGGATGCCCTCGCCCGCTGTTGAACATCCAGGAGTTGCCTTCGACCAGCGGCCAGCCATGCGCAAAAACGCCGCGAATGCCCGAGTCGCGCAGCGCATGAATGGCGGCATCGGCATGCTCCGGGCTGTTCTGCACATGGGACCAGTCCAGCATCGTCGTGATGCCACTGTCAAGCGCAGACACCGCACCCAGCAGGGTTCCCGTGTACACATCTTCAGTGCGGAAAGCGGCACCCTTGGCCCCCAGCATCTCGGCAAAATAGATCTGGGGGTCGATGTCCGCGTAGCGGTGGCGTACACAGGTCTGCCACGTGTGCCGGTGGGTATCGACGAAGCCGGGCAGCACGATCATGCCGCTTGCATCGATGCGCTCAGCCTCAGACGCGTTGATGTGTGGCGCAACCGCCTCAATGCATCCATCCTCAATGAGGATGTCCCCTGTGCGCAAGTCCCCGATGGATGGATCCATACTGATGATCCACCCACCAGACAGAAGTGTTCGACTGGTGGTCGTCGCTGACATGGCCTTATTCCGGCTTTATGCCGGCGCTCTTCACCGCGTTGGCAATGATTTTCATGTCTGCCGCAATCGTCTTGCTGAACTGATCCGCCGACCCGCCGATGACTGACCATTGCTGCTCTTCTATCTTGCGACGAATATCAGGTTGCAGCAGCACCGCATTAAACGCCTCATTCAGCTTCTTGATCACGGGCTCTGGCGTGCCTGCCGGTGCCAGGAATCCCATCCAG
>JANOAP010000043.1:0-6865 GCA_031411175.1 Rhodoferax sp.
GCCGTCCACAATGTAAGCGCGAGCCGTAGGGTCCAGTCGCTCATAGTCCGTGCCAAAGTCACCGCGACGGGCCTGGTACCGGATCAGTTCAGCGCCGAACGGTTGCGATTCCAGCAACGACTCTGGCAAGCTGATCAACTCAAGGTAGCGCTTGTTGTACAAAGTGACGCGATCGCTCGCGTCCATCATCAAAATGCCCTGCGACATATTGTCCAGGGCAATGGTCAAGGCACCCGCCTTCTGGGTCATCAGCTCGCGCGCGTTTTGCAACTCGGCATGCTCGCTGCGCCGCGCCGTGACATCCATGATGAAGCCATGCCAAAGCACCGAGCCATCGTCCTGGCGTTCCGGCATGCTGTCGCCCAGCATCCAGCGCTGGCTGCCATCGTCCAGCCTGACGCGGAATTCCTGGTGCCAGGGTGACAGGTCCCGACCCGACGCCTGAATGCTGCTGTGCAGGGTCTGGAGATCTTGCGGATCGACCTTTGAGAATGCCTTGGTCGAATCGTTGACCACGTCTTCGGGGTTGATGCCAAAGATCTGGCGGATCTGGCCGGTGGCAAACGGAAAATGCGAGCTGCCGTCTGGCCGCATGCGGTACTGGTAGATCAGGCCTGGAACCTGGTTTGAAAGCTTGTGGATGAAGTCAAGTTTGCTCCGCAGTAACAGGGCGGAATCGTTCTCGCCAGCGACTTCATGGATATAGCCCAGCAGGTGGTCCACTCCGTCCAGCACAAAGCTGGCCACAGAGAAACGCACGGCGCGCCGGGCACCCGTCTTGGCGATCAGCACTGCTTCCACCGCAATGCCTTCGGTGTCTTCCCCCTCATTCAGCGCACCGGAGGTTTCGTCACGAAACACCGGGGTTTCCCACAAGCCGAGTTCGAGCGCGGTTTTTCCGACGACTTCGTGGCGCGCATACCCGGTCAGCATCGACCAGGCAACATTCACATCAACCAGCAAACCATCGCAGACCCGGGACAGCGCGATTGCTTCCGGATTTTTGTGAAACACCGCAGAAAACAGCTCCATACCGGGCGGGCTTGGCACATGGGAAGATTCGTTGGGCGCAGTCATAGGGTACTTTATTCAGCCGGATTATCGTGCGGTTAGGTGGCCCGTCACACCAGTTTCAAAGCCTCAATCGGCACCGGGTGGCCAAACAGGTAGCCCTGAAACGCCTGGCACCCGTTTTGAATCAGGAAGTCGCGCTGCGCCACGGTCTCCACGCCTTCAGCGACCACGTCGAGATCCAGGCTGCGGGCCAGCGTGAGAATGGCGCGTGCAATCGCCGCATCGTTCGGATCGGTCAGCACATCGCGCACGAACGACTGGTCAATTTTGAGCTGGGCGAACGGCAGACGCTTCAGGTAAGCCAGCGACGAGTAGCCGGTTCCAAAGTCATCCAGGGAGAACGTCAGCCCCATCTGTTTGAATTCAAGCATCTTGTCAATGACGTCCTCAACATCATTGAGCAGCATGCTCTCGGTCAGCTCCAGTTTGAGAAGGTGGGGATCAGCCCCCGTAGCGTCCAGCAAGCCCTTGACTTGGCTCACAAAATCCGGATGGCGGAATTGCCGTGCACTCACATTCACGGCGATGGTCAGCATGCGGGTTGCCTCGACGGCACGCCACGCCACCAGTTGCCGGCAGACGGTTTCAAGCACCCATTGCCCCAACGGCAGGATCAGGCCGGTGCGCTCGGCCAGGGGAATGAATTCACCAGGCGGCACAACCCCCCGTTGGGAATGCTGCCAGCGGGCCAGCGCTTCGGCACCCGTCACGCGGCCCCTGGCATCCACCACGGGCTGGTAATAAACCATCAACTCGCCGCGCGCCAGGCCCTGGCGCAATTCAGCTTCCAGCTCGGCGCGTTGCGTGACCACGGCCTGCATGGCCGGCTCGAAAAAGCACAGCGCATTGCGCCCGGCGGCCTTGGCCTGGTACATCGCCAGATCGGCCCGCTTGAGCAGGTCTTCAACGGACTGCCCACTGTCATGGAACATCGCCACACCAATGCTGGGCGTGCTGTGGTGTGCGATGCCATTGAACTCATAAGGCTGGTTCAAAGCGGCCAGTACCTTGTGCCCCACCTGCTCGGCCTGCGCCGCTGCCTCATCGCTGGCCGAGGCCAGTTCGACCAGCAAGACCACGAACTCGTCGCCCCCCAGCCGGGCCACCGTGTCAACACCCCGCACGCAACTCACCAGCCGCCCGGCCACCTGCTCCAGCAGGACGTCGCCCACGTCGTGGCCCTGGGTGTCATTGAGGTCCTTGAAATTGTCGAGGTCGATGAACAGCAGCGCACCGGCCAGTTTGTTGCGGGCGCTGGAACGCATGGCAGACTGGAGACGGTCAATCAATAGCCTGCGGTTGGGCAACCCGGTAAGCTCATCGTAAAACGCCAGCCTTTCTATGTGCTGCTCGCTGGTTTTGCGATCCGTGATATCCGTGATGAAGCCACACCAAAGAATCGAGCCGTCTGCTTCCCGTTCAGGCACGGCATCGCAATAAAGCCAGCGCAGGGTGCCATCAGGAAAAATCTGCCGGTACTCGTGGCGCCATGGCGTGAGTTTCAAGGCGGACTCGCGGGCTGAGGCCGTCATGCCTTCCAGGTCATCTGGATGGTGGAAGGCGGCCATGCAGGAAGCGTTCTCAATGACGTCACCGGGGTCCACACCAAAGATGCCACGAAAGCCAGCACTGGCGTAAGGAAAGCTTTGCACGCCATCCGGGCGCACGCGGAACTGCACCACCACCCCCGGCGCACGGCTTGTGATTTTTTCAATAAAGCCAAGGCGTTCCTTCAATTCACGCGTGACCTTTTGCTCAGACGTGACATCCGTATAGGTGCGTACAACACCCCCGGTTTCAATCTTGCGGGTGGCCACTTCGATGTAGCGGTCATCCCGGGTGCGCCGCAGGTACTTCGCGGGAGAGCGGTCTATGGCTCCTTCGTTGGTCACATGCTCCCGTGCATTGGGGTCAACCCAATTCAGGCGCTCGCCGAAGTCTCCACGTACCTTCTGGAAACGCACAATGTCTTCCTGCTTGGGTTGCGCGACCATCAGGCTCTCCGGCAAATCCAGAAGCTCCAGCCAACGGCGGTTGTAAACACCGATGTACCCGTCCGCGTCAATCGTCGCGATGCCCTGGTCCATGCTGTCCAGGGTGGTTTCCAGGGCCTTTGTCTTCTGGGCCAGCTCGGTACTGGCGCGCTCAAGTGCCAGTACCGCTTCGAGGCGTTCCGCATCTGTGCGCCGGGCCCGCACCAGTTGCCCGATGGTCTGGCACAGTGGCCCCAGAAAATCCACGTCAGCCTGCGTATAGCCACCGGGCGCGTTGGCCAGCGCCAGCATGGCCACCATGGTGCCGCCATGGTGGATGGGAACACCCAGGAATGAATTCATGGGGCGATGTCCCGGCGGCCGACCACCGCTGCGCGGATCGTGGGCCGGATCGTTGCAAATCACGGGCTCACCCGTGAGCAGGGCCGCGCCAAACAGCGTGCGCGTATTGCGGAATTCAATGCCCGAGGTGGCACGCTGCGCGAAAGTCTGGCGGGACGCAGCGTCCCAAGAAATATCCGTGAGCGCATGGATGCGGATAAAAGGCTGCTGCCCGGCGTCGTACAGAACCTCGCCCACAAAACCGTATTCGCTGGAGGTGGCGGCCAGCACGTCATGCAGCACGCCTTCAAAGACCGACGCGTGGCCTGAACTGGCGATGAAGCTGGCCTGAGCCCGGCTGATGGCATTCAGCAGCAGGTTGCGGCGCAGCGAGGCCTCGCGGGCCGCCCGGCTTGCCGTGATATCCAGGAAAGCGCCCACCAGCCGCACCGGCTTGCCCGCAGCGTCCCATTCAACGGCGCGGGCACGGCTGTGAACCCAGATCCAGCTTCCGTTTTTGTGCTGCAACCGGTACTCGCACTCATACAGCGGCACCTGGCCCGACAGATAGGTTTCACTGGCTGCCAAAACGCGATCCCTGTCGTCTGGATGGGTAATTTCACGCCAGCGGGGCACGCTCCAGTCGGTCTCGCCAGGCGCATAGCCCAGCATTTCAGCCGCGCGCTCGCTGCCCTCGATGGTCCCGCGCACAATGTTCCGGTCCCACGGGACCAGCCCATAGCCATCAATGGCCAGCTCGAACCGGTGCTGGTCTTCGCGCATGAGGCGGATCGCGTCATAGCGGTCGCACACGGACTGAACCCGTTGGGCCAGTTTGTCCAGCAAACGGGCTCCCGTCAGGGGGTCCACTCCGGTAACCAGATAGTCACCAAAGCCATAGCGCATGCCCAAAGCGGCAGCGCCTTCCTGGCCTTCATCCACCAGCAGCATCACCGCCTTACTGGACAAATCGGCCAGCAGATCAAATGCATCGCCATCCGACAGGCTGTAACGCAGCAAAATGATGTCAAACACGCTGTGGCGCAACACCGGGGCTGCGTCAGCCACGCTGCCAGCCACAGACAACCGCCATTCGGGTTGATCGCGCACCAGCACCTGACGCACAGCGTCAACTTTGGCGGGGTCACTGTCGATCAGCAGCAAGGCGATCAGTTGGCGGGTCACAATGTGTCCGGCAATTGACCGGATCGTTAAGAATACATTTGACTTTACCCTTGATTCTCAAAACGCGAGCAAGCCCGCAAATGAGACTGCGCGCAGCGGCCCTGCGAATCACAGGGAGCACAATGATCCCGCACCTATACTCGGACCACCACTCTCTAAGGCATTGCACGCCTGACATCGCGTTTGAGCTGCGTGGCTTACAAAAGAATAAAAGCGCCAGGGCGACACTGAATCATTTCCAGGTATCAATGCCCTCGTCAACACCCATCGCGCTCTCTTCCAGTATCCGGTTGCTGGACCGCTTTTACGGCACCTTTCTGTTCATGTGCGTCGTCTTCCTGACGATTGGTGTCCCTTTTGTGTTCTATCGCAAGACGGCCAGCGGGGTGGCCTCCCTGGTCGTGGCCATTACCGTCCTGGCGATGTGGCGCATGAGCCGCCAGGGACAACCCCAACGGTCACTCAAAATCTTCGCCGTCGGCATATGGGCCGTGCTGACAGGCTTGATGTTCGCCGGCTTGCCCCCAATCTCAACAGTCGCGCTGGCGGTGGCCGTGATGCTCGCAGTCGTGGTTGGTTTTCGGGCAAGTCTGATCTTTGGCGCTGCCTTTTTTCTGGCCTGGCTGACCTATATCGGTTTGCAAACTGCCAACCTGGCACCCGCTATCTATTTCACAGGCGCGCCGCTTACGGGATGGTTCATCAGCTTGATTGCCATCTGGCTCCTGCTCTTGCCCATTACCGAATTGGTTCACAACTTGCACCACGCGGCCTCACTGCAAACCGCCGTGATCGAGGCCGCCACAGACGGCATTCTGGTCGTGAACAAAGAAGGTCGGGTGGAGACTCACAACCAGAATTTTGCCGACTTGTGGCACATCCCCCAGGAACTGCTGAACCAGGCCGATGACCGTGCTTTGCTGGATTTCGTCTCGGGTCAACTGGTCGATCCGGGCCAGTTTCTGAGCAAGGTGCAGGAAATGTATTCACATCCAGAGCAATCCAGTGTGGACAGTCTGGTCTTCAAAAACGGGCGCATTCTGGAGCGACATTCCCAACCGCAACGCCTTGACGACGCTATCGTGGGGCGGGTGTGGAGCTTTCGCGATGTGACGGAACAGGAGAGTACCCGGGCAGAAATCTACAGACTGGCTTTTCATGACGCGCTCACCACCTTGCCCAATCGCCGCCTGTTACATGAAAGGCTTGAGCGAGCCCTGATTTCCAGTGCCCGCAGTGGATGTCGCGGGGCCTTGCTCTTCATCGATCTGGACCGCTTCAAGGTATTGAACGACACCCATGGCCATGACAAGGGCGACCTGCTGCTGCAACAAGTGGCCCAGCGCCTTGTCAGCTGTGTGCGTGAAGCGGATACGGTGGCACGCCTGGGGGGTGACGAGTTTGTGGTGCTGCTCGAAAGTCTGAGCCCGCATCCCCATGAAGCAGCGGCACAGGCGGAGACCGTCGGCAGAAAGATGCAAGCCGCGCTCAACCTGCCGTATGCCCTGGGTGATCTTGAAAGCCAAATCACGCCCAGTATCGGACTCACGCTGTTTTTCGGTCAGGACACCCCGGTGGATGAACTGCTGAAGGAAGCCGATCAGGCGATGTACCAGTCCAAGGCGGCCGGCCGCAACACCTTGCGTTTCTATGATCAGGCGATTCATACCGCGCTGACCAACCGTGCAGCCCTTGAGCTTGACTTGCGTGAAGCGGTGAAACAGCAGCACTTTCTGCTTTATTACCAGCCGCAGGTGGTGGGCAATGGGCGCCTGACCGGTGCCGAAGTTCTGGTTCGCTGGAGTGACGCCAAGCGCGGCATCGTGTCACCTGCAGACTTTATTCCGCTGTCCGAGGAGACCGGTCTGATTCTTCCGCTGGGCCGCTGGATTCTGGAAACCGCCTGCACCCAACTGGCCAAGTGGGCCAGCCATCCCGCGATGGCCAATATGACACTGGCAGTGAATGTCAGTGCCAATCAGTTGCGCCAGACGGATTTCGTCGAGCAAGTGATGGAAGTGCTGGTCCGCACGGGGGCCAATCCGGCAAGGCTCAAGCTGGAACTGACCGAGAGCTTGCTGGTGACCCATGTGGAGGAGACCATCGCCAAGATGGCGACCTTGAAGACGCTCGGGGTCGGGTTTTCTCTGGACGATTTTGGTACGGGTTACTCGTCGCTGTCGTACCTGAAACGCCTGCCACTGGAACAGCTCAAGATTGACCAGGGGTTCGTGCGTGACATTCTGGTGGACCCGAATGATGCGGCCATTGCCAAAATGGTGGTTGCCCTG
>JANOAP010000044.1:0-9388 GCA_031411175.1 Rhodoferax sp.
CCCGCGCACCGGCCGCGAGATCATCGTCAAGGACTCGATCGCCGACGCCTTCCTGCAGCAGATCCTGCTGCGCCCGGCCGAGTATTCGGTGGTGGCCACGCTGAATTTGAACGGCGACTACATCTCCGACGCGCTGGCTGCCCAGGTCGGCGGGATTGGCATCGCGCCAGGAGCCAACATGAGCGACTCGGTCGCCATGTTCGAGGCCACGCACGGCACCGCCCCGAAGTACGCCGGCAAGGACTACGTCAACCCCGGCTCCGAGATTCTTTCGGCCGAAATGATGCTGCGCCACATGGGCTGGAAGGACGCCGCCGACCTGATCATCAGGTCGATGGAGAAATCCATTCTCAGCAAGCGGGTGACCTACGACTTTGCCCGCCTGATGGACGGTGCCACGCAGGTAAGCTGCTCAGGCTTTGGCCAGGGCATGATCGACAACATGTGATCCTCGTCCGCGACGGCGCGCAGCACATCACGAAATCCCCACCGGTTGGCGTGAAGATTGGTGCGACAAGCCCCTCTTTTTTTCCCAGTGACACCAAGTGGGTCTAGACTAGATGAAACGCAGCGCTATAGGCACTCAGGCAGGCCAGGGTGCTGCATCTACCACCGGGAAATTCCCGGCAAACCGGTCCAGCAGCCCAAAAAACGCAGCCAGCAAAAGCGGGTTGCCGCCGATTTTCAATTGACCGGATTGCACCGCATCCATAGGCGCTATCTGTTGCTGCAGCAGACCTTCAAGCGTGGCGCGGGCCAGTGTCAGAGAGACATTGCTGTCAGGTACCTGCGCCACGGGCAAGGCATGCAGAGATCCGTTGGAGAGTTCCATGAGCCAGTGTTCACCACTGTCGCTGAAATGCCAGCCCATTGAAAACTGCTGGCTGGCGGCCTTGGGTGCGTTCAGGCGCACGGCCATGGCGTCAAACAGCATCGCATTGCTTAAAGCGCCCATGAGGGTGTTGCCCATGGCCCGGCCGACTTTGGGCGGGCCTTCGCGGTACTCGCGTGCGCCCAGCAGATAGGCGTTGCGCCAGGTGGCGGATTCGGCCTGGAACCCCATCTGCTCCAGCGCAGCAGCGGCCAGCTCGCGCGCCGCTGCGTGGTCAGGTTCTGCATAGACCGCGTGCTTCATCACTTCGGCCACCCAGCGGTATTCGCCCTGGTCAAAGTCGGCTTGGGCGCGTTGCAGCACGGCGTCCATGCTCCCCATGTAGGCGATGTATTTTTTGGCCACGGGCACGGGCGGCAGGCTGTGCAGGTTGGCCGGATGCGCGTCGTACCAGCTCAGGTAGCGCTGGTACACCGCCTTGACGTTGTGCGACACCGTGCCGTAGTAGCCCCGTGCGTGCCAGCGTTTGGCCAGGCCGTCTGGCAACTGGAAACCTTCGGCAATCTCGGCAGGCTTCAGGCCGTGGCTCATCAGGCGCACAGTCTGGTCGTGCAAGACGCGGTACAGGTCGCGCTGCTCGCTCAAAAACTGGCAGACCCGGGCGTTGCCCCAGGTCGGCCAATGGTGCTGCGCCAGCACCACGTCACTGCGCGGGCCGTAGCGCTTCAATGCCACGTTCAGATACTTGGACCATGCCAGCGAATCGCGCACCGCCGCACCGCGCAGGGGGCACAGGTTGTGCATGTTATGCGTGGCGTTTTCGGCCAGGTTCAGGGCCCGCTCGCCGGGGAAGTAAAAGTGCATCTCGCTGGGCGCTTCGGTCTCGGGCGTGAGCTGGAATTCAATCTCAACGCCATCAATCACATGCACCTCGTGTTCTGCCGTGATGGTCATGGTGGGCGCGAACAGGCTGGGGTGGCCCAGGGGAACGGTTTTGCCCAGGCCCGCATCGACCTGAGCATCTGCGCCTTTTTGAAGAGTCGGGCCAAACTGGAATTGCGCACGGCGCGCCATGGCAACGCCGCCAATCACGTTTTCCGCCACCGAGTGGTGCATGAAGCCCGACGGCGCAATGATGGTGACCTCGCCCGCATCCACCTGGGCCTGCGTGCACAGGCCCGCCACGCCACCATAGTGGTCGCTGTGACTGTGGCTGTACATCACGGTGTGCAGCTTGCGCTTGCCCTCCGGGTCGCGGTGTTTGCGGTACAGCGCCAGCGATGCCGCTGCGGTGTCGGGTGTGGAGCCGGTGTCCAGCACGATGAGCCCGGTATCGCCTTCGATGAAGGTGAGGTTGGCAATGTCAAACCCGCGCACCTGAAACATGCGGGGCGTGACTTCAAACAAACCATGAATACGATTGAGCCGGGCCTGCCGCCACAGGCTGGGGTTAACCGTATCGGCGGGCTTTTCGTCGTCCAGAAAGCCGTAGCCACGCATGCTCCAGATCACATGCCCCTTGGCGTGCAGCACCTCGGCATGTTCGGTGGTGCCGATAAAACCCCGTTGGGCATCAGCTAGGTCCTGGCCGTCTTCAACCGGCAAGTCGGAGGCGATCAGGCGATGGAAGTCGATGGTGGGCTGGTAGGCGCGCATGGGGTTGTCTCCAGATGTCGCGGTTTTGCGAACAATCAAATCATTGTATGGACGCAACTTGATGCGCCGCAGCATTGGCAGACCACGCTCGCAGTGTCAAAATGATTTCGATCATGGTTGCATCGCACCTGTCGCTCTTCTTCAAAACCATTTACGCGCAACTCACGCGGCTGTCGTGGTGGGCGCTGGTCGCCGCGTTTGGCATTCACTACGCGATTGCAGCCAAAGGTATGTGGTTTACCGAGACGGGTGAAATTACCGAAGTCATCGCGTTCTTCTATTACTACATCACCACGGTCACAACGGTTGGTTATGGTGATTTGTCGCCCAAGACAGCACCCGGCCGGTTGCTGGCTTCACTCTGGATCATGCCCGTGGGCATTCTCTTGTTCACCACCAGCATCACCAAGTTTGTTCACTTTCTTTCTACCGTCTGGAGGCGTCGTATGTGTGGAGAAGCCGACTATTCATACCTTGAAAACCACATCGTGATTCTGGGCTGGCAGGGTTTACGCACGCAGCGCATGGTGGAGGAAATCACCCATGACGTGGGCTCGAAGCGGCGCGAAACCGTGGTGTGCACCACCAAGGACATCGAGAACCCGATGCCTACCGTGGTCAAATTTGTGCGCGACACCGCCTTGTCGGTGCGCGGTCTGCATTTGCGTGCGGGTACAGCAGGCGCTGCGGCCATCATCGTTCTGGGGCACGATGATAACGACACGTTGGCAGCGGCGCTTGCTGCAGCGTCGCATAACAGCCAAGGGCATCTGGTGGCGCATTTTTGCGAGCAGGCGTTTGCAGATCTGCTGACCGCACACTGCCCCCGAGCCGAAGCCATGGTCAGCAGTGACACCACCATGCTGGTGCGCGCGGCGCAGGACCCCGGCAGCTCGCGCGTACATCATGACCTGCTGTCCATCATGACCGGCAACACCCTGTTCAGCATGCAGATTCCCGCCAGCGAGATGCGCACAAGCTATGGGGATCTGATGGAGGTCTACAAGCGCAAACATGATGCCACCGTGGTCGCTGTGGCCGATGACGCCAAAGGCAAAGGACTGGTGCTGAACGCGCCCCGCGATATGGCGGTTGGCCCCAACCAGGTGATTTACTACATCGCTGACCACCGTATTGCGTCGTAACGCGGGCGCGCGGCCCAACTATGGGGAAGGCACCTGGCGGCGGCACTGGGGCAGGGGTGGTATGGTGGCTCCATGAAGACACAAATTGACCATCTGATCGTTGTTGCAAAATCTCTGGAGGCCGGTGTGCAGTGGTGTGAGGCCACCTTGGGTGTGACCCCGGGCCCGGGCGGGGAGCATGCGCAGTTTGGTACGCACAACCGCCTGTTCAAGATCGCCACGCCATCCCATCCGCTGGCCTACTTTGAAATCATTGCGATCGACCCCAAGGCCTCGCGACCCGGGCAATCTCCCGCCACGCGCTGGTTTGACATGGACGACTCGGCCTTGCAGGCAGCGGTCGCATTGGAGCCCCGCCTTGTGCATTTCGTGGTCAATACAGACGAGATCCAGGCAGCCCGCCGTGCGGTGAGTGCGCAGGGCATTGAGCGCGGGCCTGTGGTGCAGGCCAGCCGACACTCCCGCCGGGGACTGTTGCAATGGCAAATTACGGTGCGTGACGACGGGCAGCGCCTGTTCAACGGCGCGCTGCCAAGCCTGATTCAGTGGGGCAAGCCCGATGATGCCGAGCCAATGCGACTGCACCCCAGAAACAGTTTGCCGCGCTCGGGTGTCACGCTTCAGGGTATTGCCGTGACGCACCCAACTGCAGCCAAACTACAAACAGCCTTTGATGCCATTGAGCTCAAAGGCGTTTCGGTGGCCACCGGCCCGGCCAACATCATTGCCACGCTGCAAACACCCAAGGGCCTGGTGGCGCTTCACAGCGGGGGAATCTAGCGAATCTTTGTTACAGTGAATCCGCAACCAACAAAATAGGAGGCTGGGCATGCATTTCAAACAGTGGGGCAGTTTTTCGGGTGCCCTGTCTATCGCCGTGGCGGCGCTGGCCACGGTGTCTGGTGCAGTACTCGCGCAAACAAACTATCCCGCCAAGCCCATCCGCCTGATTGTTCCCTTCACGCCCGGCGGTGTGACTGACACCAGCGGCCGGATCGTGGCGGAACAACTGTCACGCCGGTTGGGGCAGCAGGTCATTGTGGACAACAAGCCAGGGGCTTCGGGCAACATTGGCACCCAAATGGCTGCGGCAGCAGAGCCGGATGGCTATACCCTCTTGCTGGCCTATGACGGCACCATGGTGATCAACCCCCATGTCTTCGACAAAATCCCTTTCAATACCGTGCGCGATTTCGGCTCGGTTGGCAAGATTGGCGATGCGGTCCTGATTCTTGTGTCCAGCCCTGGCGTTGCTGCAAAGACCTTGCCGGATGTGATTGCGCTTTCCAAGACCCAGGCAAACGGGCTGTCGTACGGAACTTCCGGCACGGGTGGCACACCGCACATTGCCGGGGAACTGCTCAAACAAAAAACCGGTGCCAACCTGGTTCATATTCCTTATAAAGGGGGTGGACAGGCCATGATTGATGTGCTGGGCGGCTCCATACCCCTGGTCTACACAGCGATTGCCGGTGCCATCCCGCATGTCAAGTCGGGCAAGCTGCACGCCGTGGCGGTGTCAAGCGCACAGCGGGCAAAGTCAATGCCGGAAGTGCCCACGTTCATAGAAAGCGGTATCGCTGATTTCAACATCAGTTCGTGGGTTGGTATTCTGGCACCCGCTAAAACACCTAAGGCCATTCTGGACAGGCTTAACGCCGAGCTGAATGCCTTGCTCGCCGACCCCGATGTGCGTGAACGCCTGAACGGTTTGGGCATCATTGCCACGCCGGGTTCGGCCGAGAGTTTTGGCGACCAGATCAAGCATGACCTCAACCGCTATGGCGCGGTCGTCAAGGCAGCGGGTATCAAGGCTGAATGACCGCAGCATTTGTTGACAGCCGTTCCCTCCCACTGTAAGAAGGCGGGCGGTTATCCGACCAACCACGCATGTCTGTCTGCTTGCATGGCAAACGCCATGGGTGACACGTTATGAGGAGCGCCCATGAGTAGCCGAAAAATTGTCGTTCTTGTTGCATTCGCAGGTTTGATTGCGCTGTTTTTTGCGTTCGATGTCGGGCGCTTTTTCAGCCTTGCTTTCATCAAGGAACAGCAAAGCGCCTTTGCGGCACTTTATGAGCAACGCCCGGTCATGGTGACGGCCGTGTTCGTTGCGATCTATGTGCTGATCACAGCTCTGTCTCTGCCCGGTGCGGCCATCATGACGCTGGCCGGAGGGGCCAGTTTTGGACTGGTGTGGGGCACGATTGTGGTGTCGTTTGCCTCTACCCTCGGGGCCACGCTGGCCATGCTGGCGGCACGCTACCTGTTGCGTGACAGCATTGAGAGCCGCTTCGGCCAAAAGCTGGCGGAAGTGAACAAGGGCATTGAGAAGGAAGGGGCGCTGTACCTTTTTACGCTGCGCCTGGTGCCGTTGATTCCCTTCTTTGCCCTGAACCTGCTTATGGGCCTGACCAAGATGAAGACCTGGACCTTCTTTTGGGTCAGCCAGCTCGGCATGTTCGCAGGCACGGTGGCCTATGTGAATGCAGGTACCGAAATTGCCAAGATCACCTCGCTGCGCTCCATCCTGTCACCGGGGCTGCTGGGCTCGTTTGTGTTGCTGGGCCTGCTGCCGCTGGTCATCAAGAAGGTGCTGGACTATGTCAAACGCCGCAAGGTGTATGCGCGCTGGAATTCTGTCAAACCCAAAACATTTGACCGCAACTTGGTGGTCATTGGTGGTGGCGCGGGCGGTTTGGTATCTGCCTACATTGCCGCCGCGGTGAAAGCCAAAGTCACGCTGATCGAAGCCCACAAGATGGGGGGCGACTGCCTGAACTATGGCTGCGTGCCCAGCAAAGCACTCATCAAAAGCGCCAAGCTGGCGCACCAGATGAAGCATGGCACGCGGTACGGGCTGGCCGACACGCAGCCCGCCTTCAGCTTCAAGGCGGTGATGCAGCGCATTCATGCGGTCATCGCCGCGATTGAGCCGCACGACAGTGTGGAGCGCTACACCAGCCTGGGCGTGGAGGTGCTGCAAGGCTACGCCAAAATTGTGAGCCCCTGGACGGTGGAGATTGCGCTGAACGATGGCAGCATGCAGTCTCTGACCACCCGCTCCATCGTCATCGCTGCCGGAGCGCAGCCCTTTGTGCCGCCGCTTCCAGGCATCGACACTGTGGGCTATGTGACCAGCGACACACTATGGGATGAGTTTGCCAAGCTGGACGACATTCCCAAGCGCATCGTGGTGCTGGGGGGTGGTCCCATTGGCTGCGAGCTGGCGCAGAGCTTTCAGCGCCTGGGTGCCCAGGTGACGCAGGTGGAGATGGCCCCGCGCATCATGATTCGCGAAGACGAAGAGGTGTCTGCGCTGGCCAAGGCCTCGTTACAGGCCGACGGCGTGCAGGTACTCACGGGCCACAAGGCGCTGCGTTGTGAGAAGAAAACTGACGTAAGTGGTGATGTCAAAGCCATCATCGTTGAGCACCAAGGTAAAGAGATTCGCATCGAGTTTGATGCCCTGCTGTGCGCCGTGGGCCGCGTGGCACGCCTTACCGGCTACGGGCTGGAAGACTTGGGCATTACCACTAACCGCACCGTCACCACCAACGAATATTTAGAGACAATTTACCCCAACATCTTTGCGACGGGTGATGTGGCCGGGCCGTTCCAGTTCACCCACACTGCGGCCCACCAGGCCTGGTACGCCGCAGTGAACGCTTTGTTTGGCACCTTCAAGAAATTCAAGGTCGATTACTCGGTGATCCCGTGGGCCACGTTCGTTGACCCCGAGGTTGCCCGCGTGGGTCTGAACGAGCAGGAAGCCAGGGAAAAAGGCATTGCCTACGAAATGGTGAAGTATGGCCTGGACGATCTGGACCGGGCCATTGCAGACAGCGAAGCGCATGGCTTCGTCAAGGTGTTGACCGTGCCGGGTAAAGACAAGATTCTGGGCGTGACCATTGTGGGCACCCACGCGGGTGACCTGCTGGCCGAATACGTGCTGGCCATGAAATTAGGGGCCGGCATGAACAAGATTCTGGGCACCATCCATACCTATCCGACCCTGGCAGAAGCCAACAAATACGCCGCCGGGGAATGGAAGCGGGCGCACCAACCCAAGAAGCTGCTCGAATGGGTGGCCAGATACCACAACTGGAGGAGAAGTTAAGCATGAATTCGCAGATCGTCAATCGTCGAAATGCTATTGTTTCTATAGCGTCTTGTGCACTATTGGTATGGTCCAACGGCGCTTTATCTCAAAATGTTGCTGGGTTTGACCACCAATACGTCGCCTGGGACGCACTGCTTAAAAAACACGTGAAATGGCTGCCAGACAACAAGCAGTCGCGCGTGAACTACAAAGGCTTTGTGGCGGACAAGGCCGAGCTGAAAAAAGTGCTGGACACTTTCAGCGCCGTACCCAAAGCCGATTTTGACAAGTGGCCGCGCGAGCAGCAGATTGTTTTTTTGACCAACGCCTACAACGCGTACACCATCCAGCATATTTTGAGCAAGTACCCCGATCTCAAGTCCATCAAGGATCTGGGTTCGATCATTTCGTCAGCCTGGAAGAAGAAATTTTTCACGCTGTTGGGCGAAGAGCGCAACCTGGACTGGATCGAGCACGAGCAGCTGCGCCCGCGCTACAACGAGCCGCGCATTCACGTGGCGGTGAACTGCGCCAGCATTGGTTGCCCAGCCTTGCCGCCCGAGGCCTTCACTCCCGCCAGGTTCGACGCACAACTCGAAGAAGGCATGCTGCGCTTTTTGGGTGACCGCACCCGCAATCGCGTGGCCGATGGCAAACTGGAGGTGAGTCAAATTTTTAAATGGTTCAAGGAAGATTTTGAAAAAGGCCACAAAGGCTTTGCCAAGCTTGAGGACGTGTTTGCCAAGTATGCTGATGCGCTGACCGATGTGCCGGCTGAGCGTGAAAAGCTCAGGTCCAAAACTGTCTCAGTCTCGAACCTCGAATACGATTGGTCTTTGAACGACCTCGGTCGGTGAACGCGATCGACAACAGGCACATGAAAAAACCTCTCTTTATCCAGCTCCACAATCTGAATCCGTCCGCGATTCGCCAGGAACTGCTGGAAGGCTTGCAACACCCGCGCGCCCATATCTCGCCGAAGTACCTTTACGACTCGCTGGGCTCCCGCTTGTTCGAGGCCATTACCGAACTGGCTGAGTACTACCCGACCCGCACTGAAGCGCGGATTTTTTCAGACTTCAAACACGCCATGGCGGCCTGCGTACCGCAAGGGGCCACGTTGATTGACCTGGGTGCGGGCAACTGTGCAAAGGCGGCAAGCCTGTTCAGTAGTTTTGAGCCGGGTCGCTATGTCGCTGTTGATATTTCCGTAGACTTTTTGCGGCACGCACTCGACAGCTTGCAGCACACGCACCCCCTGCTGGACATGGTGGGCATTGGCCTTGATTTTTCTGCCGGTCTTGCCTTGCCACCTGAAGCAGGCGACGCCCGTGAAGAGCCCCGGTTGCTGTTTTATCCGGGCTCCAGCATTGGCAATTTCGCCCCTGAGGGCGCCCTGAATTTTCTGCGCAGTGCGCACGGTGCTTGTGGCTCGGGAGGGGGCAGCGGATTGCTGATTGGTGTGGACCTGGTGAAAGGCCGGGCCGATCTTGAAGCGGCCTACGATGACGCATTGGGGGTGACGGCTGCGTTCAACCGGAATTTGCTGTTGCATGTCAACCGTCTGGCCGGGGCTGACTTCCAGGTTCGAGATTGGCACCATGTGGCATTGTTCAACGAGGCCGAATCCCGCATCGAAATGCATCTGGAGGC
>JANOAP010000045.1:0-5311 GCA_031411175.1 Rhodoferax sp.
TAAAGACCGGACTGCCCTTCAGGCTCATACCTGGATTGGAAAATACTAGGGCAAGCAACAAATTCAGTTGCGGGCGGACGGTCTCAATGTAAACGCGTCTTTGGTCCGTCAGGGGAGCGGTGCACATTTCAACATCGACCCTCGACACAACGATCCTCATTCAGTAGAGCAATTCAACGCAGCGGCGAGCACCAGCGGGAATTTGAAACTGGAGATTTACTATAGAAATAAATTCAGCGAAAGACAAGCTATGGTCGGCTATCTACGCGCAGCCTACCTGTTCCTTTTTGCTAAGTATGGCTACGAATGGATCCTCCACCGATCACTTGATACGGTGCGTGAGCAGATCAAAAATCCAGAAAACGAGTTGATATGGAAATGGTGGCTCCGGCGGGAAAAAGCCAGTGCGGTGAACGCTATCTATTTTTGCGACCATCCGCTGAATTGCGCTTTAGTTGCCATAGCAGAGCACGTAATCGTAATCCCATCGGCTTTTGACAGTTCTGATCCATACGCCCTTGTGAAAGCAATTTGCTTGGGCAAAAACGAAGGCGATTATCTTGGCGATTTCTCGGTCAAAGGACCAATCGGCGTACCAAACTCAATGGAGCTATTGCTCGACTTTCTCTAGCCTCGCTGAATCACTACGGCCGCATCTTTCAAAACGCGCGTCAACCCTTGGCATGTAGGGGCTATGCGTCCCGCTGGCCCCATGCCTCCGGCCAATTGAAGCCCCGACTGGGTGTTATCCCTCGTTGTACAGGTGGCCTATGCGGCAAAAACCTATTGAATTCCTGATTCCGAAGGTGAACGCACTGCCCGCCAACCTGCCTTGAAGGTAGGCAGAGAATCGAATCAAAACCAGCGCTTATAAGATTGGTAGGCCGTGTAGGACTTGAACCTACGACCAAAGGATTATGAGTCCTCTGCTCTAACCAACTGAGCTAACGGCCCGAACCAGCGTTGGATTGTAAGGGCGCGAGCCGCTACAGCTCACACCTGACTTACTTGTGGTGGCTCAACGCATTGCTGACCAGCTTGGACGTGATGTCCACAATCTGGATCATGCGGTCATAGGCCATGCGCGTGGGGCCGATCACGCCCAGGGTGCCGACCACCTGGCCATCTACCTCGTAGGGTGCGCTGACGATGGACAGGTCTTCAAACGGCACCACCTGGCTTTCGCCGCCGATGAAGATTCGCACGCCTTCGGCCTGGCCGGCGATGTCCAGCAGGCGCATGAGCTGGGCTTTTTGCTCGAACAAATCGAACGCGCGTCGCAGGTGCCCCATGTCACTCGAGAAGTCGGTGACGGCCAGCAAATTGCGCTCGCCCGAGATGACCACTTCGTCCTTGTTCTCGGAAATGGCTTCGGAACTGACGGTGACTGCCGCTTGCATGAGCGTGGCGATTTCCGAGCGCAGGCTTTCCACCTCGTTTTGCAAGCGCTCGCGCACCTGCTCAAACGCCAGGCCCACATAGTGGGTGTTGAGGTAATTGGCGGCCTCTACCAGGTTGGCCTGCGAGTAGTCCACCTCGGTGAAGATCACGCGGTTTTGCACATCACCCTCGGGCGAGACAATGATGACCAGCAGGCGGCGCTCGGACAACCGCAAGAACTCGATATGCCGAAACACCGATGAGCGGCGCGGCGCGATGACCACGCCCACGAACTGCGACAGGCTAGAGAGCAGATTGGCCGCATTGGAAATCACTTTTTGCGGCTGGTCAGGGGCCAGGCTGTGGGATGCGAACTGCCCGCGCTGCACGGTGAGCATGGTGTCCACAAACAGGCGGTAGCCGCGTGCCGTGGGAATGCGCCCGGCCGAGGTGTGCGGGCTGACGATCAGGCCCAACTCTTCCAGGTCTGACATCACGTTGCGGATGGTGGCGGGCGACAGCTCAATGCCAGTCGCGCGGGAAAGCGTGCGAGAGCCAACGGGTTGCCCGTCGGCAATATAGCGTTCAACCAGCGCTTTCAACAACAACTTGGCACGATCATCCAGCATGGCTCATTTTAGTGATGTAATTTGCAAATGAAATCCAAATTCCGGCACGTTGCGCTGATTGGCAAGTACCACGCGGTCGCTTCGGGCACGTCCGGGGCGCCTTCGCGCCACGCGCTGGAGGACATTGCGCATTTTCTGAGCGCCCAAGGCTGCGAGGTGGCATTTGAGACCGACACCGCAGCCAACATGGGCATCACGGGTTATCCCGTACTGGATGTGCCGGGGATTGGTGCGCAATGTGATTTGGGGCTCGTGGTGGGTGGCGACGGCACCATGCTGGGCATTGGGCGGCAACTGGCGCGCTTTGGTGTGCCGCTGATTGGCATCAATCAGGGGCGTCTGGGTTTCATCACCGATATTGCCTTTGACGGGTTTCAAAAAACCCTGGCGTCGATGCTCAACGGCGAACATGTGGAAGATCACCGCAGCCTGATGCATGCCAAAGTCATGCGTGATGGCCGTTGCGTGTTTGATACGCTGGCGATGAATGACGTGGTGGTAAACCGGGGCGCGACCTCGGGCATGGTGGAGTTGCGGGTTGAGGTGGACGGCCACTTTGTGGCCAACCAGCGGGCTGACGGCCTGATCATTGCCACGCCCACCGGCTCAAGCGCCTATGCCCTGTCTGCGGGCGGGCCGTTGCTGCACCCGTCCATTCCGGGTTGGGTGATGGTGCCGATTGCTCCCCACACGCTGTCAAACAGGCCCGTGGTGCTTGCCAATGCTTCCGAGATAGCTATAGAAGTAGTAGCAGGGCGCGACGCCAGTGCGAATTTCGACATGCAGTCGCTGGCATCGCTTTTGCATGGTGACCGCATCATCGTGACCCGCTCCGAACACCATGTCAGATTTTTACACCCCAAGGGCTGGACGTACTTTGATACGCTGCGCCAAAAACTTCACTGGAATGAAGGGGTCGCCTGAATGAACACAGCGCAAATGCACAGCTCCGGTCTTGGGTGCTACGGGCATGGGGGCCACGGGCCTGGAGGCCATCCTCATGGCGCTTAAACGCATTGTCTTGAGGGATTTTGTCATCGTCAGCGAGCTGGAGCTTGACCTGGCCAGCGGCTTCACGGTGCTGACGGGTGAGACAGGTGCCGGTAAGTCCATCCTGATCGACGCTTTGCAACTGGTGACCGGCGCACGGGCCGATACAGGCGTGATCCGCGAAGGGGCGGCGCGCACCGATGTCAGCGTTGAGTTCGATGGCACGGCCTCACTGGCCCAATGGCTGGAACAAGCCGGGTTTGATTCGGGTTCCGACACAGGCAAGGCAGACGGCCTGTCAGATAGTTTGCTATTGCGCCGCACGGTAGACCAGCAGGGCAAGAGCCGTGCGTGGATCAATGGCAGCCCCGCCACCGCCACGCAACTGCGCGAAATCGGCGAGCAACTGCTGGACATTCACGGCCAGCACGCCTGGCAAAGCCTGACCCGGCCTGACGCTGTACGCGCATTGCTGGATGCCTATGCCCGTGTGAGCACCGCCCCGCTGGGAACGCTATGGCAGCAATGGCGCCTGGCGCAAACGGCGCTGACAGACGCCAAGGCAGCGCAGGATTCCTTGCAGCGCGACCGGGAACGCCTGGCCTGGCAAATTGGCGAGGTGGACAAGCTCGCCCCCAAAGCTGACGAATGGACGGAGCTCAACACCGAGCACAGCCGCCTGTCCCACGCGCAAGCTCTGCTGGACGGGGCACAGGGGGCATTGCGGGCACTGGATGAAGAAGACACTAGCGCGCTGCGCCTGCTCAGCACCGCCTTGAATTTGCTACAAACTCAAGAGCACATTGAACCCGAATTTAAAGGGCTAGGCGAGGTTTTGGCCTCCAGCGTGGCACAGATTGAAGACACCGTGCATTCCCTGCGTGCCTACCTGCGCAAGACCGACCTGGACCCGCAACGGCTGGCCGAGCTGGACGAGCGCATGGCACTGTGGATGTCGCTGGCACGCCGCTATAAACGCGCGCCAGCAGACCTGCCGACATTGCTGGCGTCGTGGAAAGAAGAATTAAGCCGCCTGGATGCCGCCGCCGATCTGCAGGCGCTTGAAGCTGCCGAGAAAAAAGCCCAGGCCGCCTACCTGGCCGAGGCCAAAGCCATCACCAAAGCCCGCACCAAGGCCGCCCCCCAGCTGGCCCGCGCCATAACCCAGGCCATGCAGGGCCTGGGCATGCAGGGCGGTGTGTTTGAAGTGGCCTTGAACCCGTCCGCCCAGCCCATGCAAAGCGGCCTGGAAGACGTGGGCTTTCTGGTAGCCGGGCATGCGGGCAGCACGCCCCGGCCGGTGAACAAGGTGGCGTCTGGCGGCGAGTTGTCCCGCATGGCGCTGGCCATTGCGGTCACCACCAGCCAACTGGGCACCGCGCAAACCCTGATCTTTGACGAGGTGGACGCGGGCGTGGGTGGCGCGGTCGCTGAAACTGTGGGTCGGCTCATGAAGCAGTTGGGCTGCGATCGCCAGGTGCTGGCTGTCACGCATCTGCCGCAGGTGGCGGCCTGCGCGGACCATCACCTGGTGGTGGCCAAGCAATTGAACAAGGGCATGACGCTGAGCTCCGTCAACGCTGTGTACGGTGAACAACGGGTGGCCGAAATAGCCCGCATGCTGGGTGGAGAACGGCTGTCCGGTACTACACTGGCCCATGCCAAGGAAATGCTGGAACCCAGAAGCTGACTGACATGGAAGCCACCTCCTCTTTCCCATCCTCCCCGTCCTCCGCCATGGAAATCGTTTTGATCACGGGCATGTCGGGTTCGGGCAAATCGGTTGCGTTGCACGCACTCGAAGACGCAGGCTACTATTGTGTTGACAACCTGCCACCAGAGTTGTTGATGCAGTTTGTGATGCTGGAGCAAGAGCAGAAAGCCACCCGTCTGGCCATCGCCATGGATGTGCGCAGCGCCACGTCGCTGCCTATGGTGCCCGAACAGCTCAACGCCCTGCGAAAAAAAGGCGTGCAGGTCAAGCCGCTGTTTCTGGATGCCACCACGGGCACCCTGGTGCGCCGGTATTCAGAGACGCGGCGCAAGCACCCTTTGTCGCAATCCGAGTCTGGGCATTCGGCCAAGGACGAGCGTCGCGCGCTGGTCGACGCCATTGAGCTGGAGCGCGAGCTGCTGGCCGACCTGCGTGAGCAGTCGCATGTGATCGACACCAGCCTGATCCGGTCGTCGCAACTGCAGGGCTACGTCAAGGCACTGATCTCGGCACCGGGCACCCAGTTGACACTGGTGTTCGAGTCATTCGGGTTCAAGCGCGGCGTGCCGGGCGATGCCGATTTTGTGTTTGACGTGCG
>JANOAP010000046.1:0-3408 GCA_031411175.1 Rhodoferax sp.
CGATGGCGCTGCGGTGCGCGTATCGCTGGTATGTTTTGGTCATGGCGATGGCTCTGAACTCAATGGCGCAGCGGTGCCGCAAATTTATGCCGACCTCACTGCACCTGTTCTTGCGGGTGATTTGCTCGATGTCAGTAAAGCATGCACCTTGAAGAGCAATTTGGGAGCCAGCTTTCAGGGAGCCTCCAAAAAGGCCAAGTTCGAAATTGACGAACAAATCGCACGCGACTGGTTGCGCCAGCCGAACCCACATGGCAAACCCAACAGCGACGTACTCAAACCGTGGGCGAACGGTTTCGAGTTGAGTCGCGGGCCGCAACATCAGTGGATCATTGATTTTGGGAATGCCTTGGCCGAGGCTGAAGCCACGCTGTATGAGCAACCGTTTGCTCACGTGGTCGCGCACATCAAGCCCGAGCGCTTCACAAAAGCCGATACAGCCTTGCGCAACTTCTGGTGGCGCTTTGGTCGACCTCGCGTAGATATGCGCCACGCGTTTGAGCAATTACCCCGCTTCATCGCCACAGTCGCCCACTCCAAACACCGCTTCTTCGTCTGGCTACCCGTCACCACATCGCCCGATCAAGCACTCATCACAGTGGCACGCTCTGATGACACGACGCTGGGCCTACTACATAGCCGCTTCCACGAACTCTGGTCACTGCGCATGGGTACTTCCATCGGCGTTGGCAATGATCCCCGGTACACCCCCACCACCTGCTTCGAAACCTTCCCCTTCCCCACCGGCCTGACCCCCGCCGACACAGCCCACCAGCAAACCGAGGAAGTCGAGGGCGGTGCGCTGATCCCCGCCAACCTGCCGGACCCCACAGCCGCAGAGCCCGCACAGAGCAAGGCGGGGGCGGGGCGGATGCTGGGGGCGATTTCAAAAAGCGAAGCGTATGAGCCCCCGGCATCTGCCCTGCCTCCGCCGACCCATACGAAAGAGGCTGTTCGGGATTCAAGGACTTCGACAAGTTCAGCCCGAACGGTTGATGTGTCTCCCAAGCAAGCAGCTACACAAATAGCCCAAGCAGCCAAGAAACTGAACGACCTCAGGGACAACTGGCTCAACCCCAAAGAGTGGACGCACAGGGTCAAAGAAGTCACCCCTCTGGGCATGACCCACAGCTCCTACCCCGACCGCATCGAGCCCCAACCCGGCATCAGCGAAGAAGACCTCAAGGCCCTGCAAAAACGCACCCTGACCAACCTCTACAACCTGCGCCCTGCCTGGCTGGCCATGGCCCACCAGCAGCTTGACGAAGCAGTCGCCGCTGCCTATGGCTGGGCTGACTACACCGCCGACATGCCTGATGAGGAAATTTTGAAGCGGCTGCTGGCGTTGAACCTGGAACGGTCTCAGGCCAGCCCATCAAAAGACACTAAAAAATAGTATCATCTGCCATGCATCGCAAACACCAACGAACGTTGGAGCTGATTTTCTCTCGCCCTGTGTCTGGCAGTATCAAATGGCGGGATATTGAGTCTCTACTTTTGGCGCTTGGTGCAGAAGTTTCGGAGCGGGAAGGTTCACGTATTGGCGTAAAGCTGTTCGCGGACCGCAGAGTGTTTCACCGCCCCCACCCGTCGCCAGACACCGATAAAGCTGCGGTAGAAAATATCCGCAAGTGGCTTGAAACGAATGGAGTGAAACCATGAAAAACGTGATGGAGATAAACGGCTACAAGGCATTGATTGCCTTTGACCCGGAAACCAATCTGTTCCGCGGTGAGTTCATTGACCTCAATGGTGGCGCAGATTTTTATGCTGCCGATGTGAAGTCCCTGCAGCGCGAAGGCAAGATTTCACTGAAGGTGTTTCTCGAGATGTGCCGGGAGGACGGCGTAGAGCCGCGCAAAAATTACTCCGGCAAACTGATGGTGCGTCTGCCTGCCGATTTGCATCACAAAGCTGCTGTCTCTGCGGCAGCCACGGGGATGAGCCTCAATGCATGGCTGGCAGATGTAGTGGCACACGCCACCGCCTGAAACCTGTTTACACACAACAAAAGCCAATACCCATGACCTACTGCGTCGCCATCAAACTCAATGCCGGACTCGTTTTTTTGTCCGACTCCCGCACCAACGCCGGTTTGGACCAGATCAGCACCTTCCGCAAGATGATCGCTTATGAAAAACCTGACGACCGCTTCATGGTGCTGCTGTCGGCGGGCAATCTGAGCATTTCGCAATCGGTACGCGAGATTTTGCAGATTGAGCAGCTCAAGGAAACAGAGGGCAGTGACCCCATCACGATCTGGAACGCCAAGAGCATGTTTGACGCGGCCCGCGTGCTGGGCTCGGCGATTCGCCATGTGCATGACCGCGATGCGGAATCGCTCAAGCAAGCGGGGGTTGAGTTCAATGTGTCGCTGATTTTTGGCGGTCAGATCAAGGGTGAAGGCATGCGCCTGTTTCAGGTGTATTCGGCGGGTAACTTCATTGAAGCCACGCCCGAGACGCCTTATTTTCAAGTGGGTGAATCCAAATACGGCAAGCCCGTGCTGGACCGTGTCATCACACCTGAAACGCCGCTGGACGAGGCCGCCAAATGCGCGCTGGTGTCGATGGATTCAACCCTCAAGTCCAACCTGTCCGTGGGCCTGCCGCTGGATCTGGTGGTCTATGAGGCCAACAAGTTCGAGACCGACAAGGTGGTGTGCATTGATGAAAACAATCCCTACTTCAAGATGATGCACAACAGCTGGGGTGTGAAGCTGCGCGAGGTGTTTGACAGCATTGAAGACCCGATGTGGAAAGGCGAGCAAACCACCATTCCGCTGATGGTGGACGGTGGCCGCGCCAAGCCGCTGCGCAAGATCCGCACCCCCGATGAGAAGCTGATCTGATGCCGCTGATTGTTTTCTCCCACGCCAACAGTTTCCCGGCCAGCACCTACCGGGTGTTGTTCAAAAGCCTGCGCACGCGCGGCTTCACGGTCAAGGCGGTCGAAAAATTTGGGCATGACGCCAAATACCCGGTCAGCAACAACTGGCCGCATTTGGTGCAGCAACTCGCAGATTTCACCCGCCGAGAGGTGGACAAGGCGGGCAAGCCGGCCTTCCTGGTGGGGCATTCGCTGGGCGGGTTTTTGAGCCTGATGACCGCTGCACGGCATCCCGAGCTGGCGCGCGCTGTGCTGTTGATTGACTCGCCAATTCTGGGCGGCTGGCGTGCCACAGCGCTGGACGTGATCAAGCGAACCCAACTGGTCGGCTCGGTGTCGCCCGGCAAGGTCAGCAAGGCCCGACGTGACACCTGGATCAACCAGGCCGCCGCGCTGGAGCATTTCGCCAGCAAGAAGGCTTTTGCCCGCTGGGACCGCCAGGTGCTGGAGGACTACATCACGCATGGCACACGCCTGGTTGATGGCAAGTGCGTGCTGGCGTTCGACCGCGAGATTGAG
>JANOAP010000047.1:0-5198 GCA_031411175.1 Rhodoferax sp.
ATAGACCCCTACCATGCCGGCGTTGACAATACCCATGTCCATACCGGCTTGAATAGCGTGGTAGAGAAACACGGTGTGAATGGCCTCCCGCACCGGGTCGTTGCCACGGAAGCTGAACGACACGTTGGACACGCCGCCTGACACTTTGGCACCCGGCAGATGGGACTTGATCCAGCGCACCGCCTCGATGAAATCCACCGCGTAGTTGTTGTGCTCTTCAATGCCGGTGGCCACCGCGAAGATGTTGGGGTCAAAGATGATGTCTTCAGGCGGGAACCCGACCTCGTCCACCAGAATGCGGTAGGCCCGCTCGCAGATCTCTGTCTTGCGCGCAAAGGTGTCGGCCTGGCCTTTTTCATCAAACGCCATCACCACCGCCGCAGCGCCATAGCGCCGCACCAGCCTGGCCTGGTGTTTGAAAACGTCCACGCCCTCTTTCATGCTGATCGAGTTGACAATACCCTTGCCCTGAATGCAGCGCAAACCTGCTTCGATGACATCCCACTTGGAGCTGTCCACCATGATGGGCACGCGCGCAATGTCGGGCTCGCTGGCGATCAGGTTTAAAAAGCGCACCATCGAGGCCTTGCTGTCCAGCATGGCCTCGTCCATGTTGATGTCGATCACCTGCGCCCCGTTTTCCACCTGCTGGCGCGCCACCGACAAGGCCTGGTCGAACTCGCCATTCAAAATCATGCGGGCGAAAGCCTTGGAGCCCGTGACATTGGTGCGCTCGCCAATGTTCACAAAAAGTGTGTCGGCCTGAATGGTCACCGGCTCCAGGCCGGCGAGCTGCATGGGTCGCACGGCTTCAGCTGATGCCGTCGTGGCATCAGGGCTGGGGGAACGGCTGGAGGTTGGGCCAGAAGAGGGGCCGGAAGAGGGACCGGAAGAGGGGCTGGGGGTGGTAGTGGACACGGCTCACCTTGTGAATCAATACAAGTGAGCGCAGTTGAAACCCCCAAGCCTGGCAGGTGCTGTCTACGGTGACAGGTCTGCTGCAGCGCCCCTTGGGATGTCAGGATTTTAGTTCACAAAGCGTGTGGCTCAGGCTGCTTCGCGGTAAAAGTACTCGCGTTGCAGCGCACGCGCAGGCAAAGGGCTGACCGCCTGACTCATTGCGGCAATGTGGTCGGGCGTGGTGCCGCAGCAGCCCCCCACGATGTTGATGAGGCCCTCCGCCGCAAATTCACGGATCAGGCGCGAGGTGACCTCGGGCGTCTCGTCAAAGCCGGTTTCGGCCATGGGGTTGGGCAATCCGGCATTGGGGTAGCAGCTGATGAACGTGTCGGGTGCCACGCGGTTCAGCTCCTGAATGTAGGGGCGCATCAGCGCCGCACCCAGTGCGCAGTTCAGGCCAATGGCCAACGGCTGCGCATGGCGCACGCTGTACCAGAAGGCCGTGACGGTCTGGCCGCTCAGGATGCGGCCCGAGGCGTCGGTCACCGTGCCGCTGATGATCAGGGGCAGGCGCTCGCCGGTATTGTCAAAGTATTCGTCAATGGCAAACAGCGCTGCCTTGGCGTTGAGCGTGTCAAAAATGGTTTCTACCAGCAGCACGTCGGCACCGCCTTCCACCAGGCCGTCCACCTGCTCGTAGTAGCTCGCACGCAGCTCTTCAAACGAGACGTTGCGGGCACCGGGGTCGTTCACGTCAGGGCTGATGCTGGCGGTCTTGGGCGTGGGGCCCAGGGCGCCCACCACAAAGCGGGGTTTGTCGGGTGTCGAATACTTGTCGCAGGCGGCGCGGGCGATGCGGGCCGAAGCCACGTTCATCTCGCGTGCCAGGCTACCCAGCTCGTAGTCATCCTGGGCCACCCGGGTCGCGCCAAAGGTGTTGGTTTCTATCAGGTCGGCACCGGCGACCAGGTAAGCCTCGTGAATGTCGCGGATCACGTCGGGGCGTGTCAGGCTGAGCAGATCGCCGTCGTTTTTAACGTCCTTATGATGGTCCTTGAACCGCTCGCCCCGGTAGTCAGCCTCGGTCAGCTTGAAGCGCTGGGTCATGGTGCCCATAGCCCCGTCCAGGATGACGATGCGGTTGGCCAGAATGGCCGGCAGGGCTTGCGCTCGGGTGTAACTGCGGGTATGCGGAATCGGGTTCATGGCCCGATTGTAGAAACTTCAGTTCTTTTTTTCCTGGCCGTTTTCAAATTCCAGTTCCCGGGTCTGGCCGTTGGCGAAGTTGTAAAGGCCCTTGCCGTGCCGCACGCCGTTGGAAAACTGCCCTGCATATTTGTCGCCATTGGCATAGAAGTGGGTGCCCGTGTCGGCCTGAAGCCCACCCTGAAACGTGCCCTCATAGCGGTCTTTGCTGGCAAAGAAGTGAACGCCCTTGCCGTCCTTGACGTTGTTGCGGAACTCGCCCTCATAGCGGTCGCCATTGGCAAAAATCATCACGCCACGGCCGTTGAACTGGTTCTCGACAAAATTGCCTTCAAAGCGGTCGCCATTGGCAAACCGGTAGGTACCTGGCCCCTGCTTGATGCCCCGGTTGAACTCGCCTTCAAAGCTGTCACCACTTTTGAAGGTATGGCGGCCCTTGCCGTGGAACACGTTGTCGATAAAACCGCCCTCAAAACGGTCCCCATTGGCATAGCTGTAAATGCCCCGGCCGGTCTTGACACTGCGCTGAAAGTCGCCCGTGTAGACATCGCCGCTGACATAGGTTTGTGTGCCCTTGCCATGGAAGAAGTTGTCGGCAAACTCGCCCTCGTATCGATCGCCATTGGCAAAGATGTAGGTGCCCATGCCGGTGCGCATGATGCCAATCACTTCGCCCTCATAGCGATCGCCATTGGGCAAAGTGACTTTTGTGCTGGTCTTCTGCGGCGTCAGGGCTGCCACCACGACAGGGGCGGGGGCAGCAGTTGCGGTGGCAGTTGGCTGCACCGCCGGTGTCGTAGCAGATGCCGTTAGTGGTGCAGCAACAGGTGCGGGTGCGGCGGCACTGATCCCGGCCGCGGCCGCGCCAGAAGCCGACAGTCGGGTGATATTGGCGCGCGCCAGATTCGCATAACGGCCTCTTGGATAAAGATCTAGGTACGCCTGAAACCCGTCGCGGTTGCCGGCTGACTTGGTGTCTTCCCAGAAGCGGTCTTCACGCTGGGCCTCGTCCAGGCCTGCACCCGCAGCACCCGGTGGCGAGGCGGTGACGGTGGTCGGCCCAAAGAAGTAGAAATTGCCCCGTGCCTCGTTGTACAAAGCCGGGCGCTGCTCATGGCTCACACTGCGCGCCAGCGACTCCACCGAATCCTGGATTTCACGCACCAACTCCTCCACCTTTAATCCGGGCTTGCGCATGCGTGAGATAAATTCGCGGGTGAAGACACTGTTGGGATGCGTGTCCTTGTCGCTCAGACGGTCCAGCGCCTGCTGGCCACGGCTGGCGGAATAAACCACCATCTGGCCCTTGGGCGGGTCTGGCGGATTAAGGCCACGCCCTGCGCCCACATTGCGCCCCTTGGTTTTAAGCGGGTTGTCACGGCAGGCATCCACCATCACCAGGCTGAACGCCGCCTTGGCGGTACCCAGATGCTCCATCACGTCGTTAAGGGCATACGAGGTTTTTTCGACTTCCGATTCGCTGGTGGCTTCAATGTCAATGGGCAGCAGAAAGCTGCCGTTTTTGATCTGCACGCCGTGGCCGGCAAAAAAAACCACCACCTCGTCGCCACCCGTGACGCTGTTGTAAAGCGACTCCATGGCTCTGACCATGCCGCGATAGGTGAGGTCTTTATGCAACACGACCTCAAACCCGGCGGCGCGCAATTCTGTGGCCATGGCCACAGCATCGTTGCCGGCCTTTTGCAGTTTGGCCACATTCACGTAATTGTCATTGCCCATGACCAGGGCCAAGCGCTTGGCATGCGCCGGTACAGCGCACAGGCACAGGCCGACGCACACGGCCAATACTTTAAGTAAATGCTGAGCGACCACGCGCAAATCCATGATGTGTATATGTTACCGACTTGTTACACGCTTGTGCGTGATGTTTTACACAGTTGCCCGCATTTCGGCCAGGCACGGGCGATGCAGGACAATGCACCCCATGAAAAATCTTCTCCCCAAAGAGACTTGGGCCCTGCTGCTGCAACACCCCGACGCGCTGTTTGTGGACGTGCGCATGGAAATCGAATCGCTCTACGTAGGCCGGCCGCCCGGCGTGCACACCATCGCCTGGTACGAATACCCCGATCTGACACCCGACGCGCCGAATTTCGTGCGCCAGGTGGAGCGCGAGGCGGGCGACAAGGCCCGCACCGTGGTCCTGATTTGCCGCAGCGGCAAGCGGTCCGTTGACGCCGGGCTGGCCCTGGAACACGCCGGTTTCACCCACGTTGTCAACGTGTTGCACGGCTTTGAGGGTGACCTGAATGACGGCTTTCACCGCTCCACCCTCAATGGCTGGCGTTTTGACGGTTTGCCCTGGGAACAGATGTGATTTTTGGCCCCAGCCCTTATGGGTAAAGCTTGATCAGCTAGTATTTTGATAGCAATTGATTCCCCCCCAAGCGCCAACGCCACCGGCGCATGCCGCACCATCCTGCGTGAGGTCTTTGGCTACGAGCAGTTTCGCGGGCCTCAGCAAGCCATCATCGAGCACGTGGTCGCAGGTGGCGACGCGCTGGTATTGATGCCCACCGGTGGCGGCAAGTCGCTGTGCTACCAGATACCGGCCATTGCGCGCCAGCAGGCCGGGCACGGCATCACCGTTGTTATTTCGCCGCTGATTGCCCTGATGCACGACCAGGTGGGCGCACTGCATGAGGCGGGGGTGAGCGCGGCCTTCCTGAATTCAACGCTGACGTTTGACGAAGCAGGTGACGTGGAGCGCCGCCTGATGCGCGGTGACATCACGCTGCTGTATGCAGCGCCCGAGCGCGTCACCACGCCACGCTTTCTGGCACAGCTGGATGCCCTGCATGCGCGCGGCAACCTGAGCTTGTTTGCGATTGACGAAGCCCATTGCGTGAGCCAGTGGGGCCACGACTTCCGGCCTGAGTACCGTGCGCTGACCGTGTTGCACGAGCGTTATGCCAGTGTGCCCCGCATAGCGCTCACCGCCACCGCCGACGCCCTGACGCGCGAGGACATTCTGGAGCGCCTGCAATTGCAGGACGCGAGAGCCTTTGTCAGCAGCTTTGACCGCCCCAACATCCGTTACGCCATCGTCGAAAAAAAAGACGCCACCCAGC
>JANOAP010000048.1:0-2829 GCA_031411175.1 Rhodoferax sp.
GTGCGCCAGACGATCAGCGCCGCGACGCCGGTGACCACCCAGGGATGCCAGCGTTCACCCAAACCGCCCAGCCCGTTGGACAGAATCCAGCCTGTGGCCACCAGCAGTGCAATCACGATAGGTGCCATGCCCTGCTTGAAGGCCCGTACGGCCTGCAATTCCCGGTTTTGATGGCCCCAGCGCGCGGCCATGAAGGTGAGGGTGGTGCTTGGCAGTAGGATGCCCATCATGGCGACCGCCACGCCCAGCAACGCGGACGCATAGCCACCGGCATTCAAGCCCACGTTCCAGCCCATCAGGGCGACGAACAGCACGTTGGGGCCGGGTGCGGCTTGCGCCAGCGCGATGCTGGAGCTGAACTGGGCTTCTGTCAACCACAGCTTGTCGCTGACCAGGTAGCGGTGCATGTCTGGCGCGGTGGTGATGGCACCACCTACGGCCAGCAGTGACAGCGACGCGAAGTGCGTGAAAAAAGCCAGCCAGTCGGCGGCGGTCAAATTCAAGGTCATGACTTGTCTCCACCCAGACGGTAATAGGCATAGATGCTGGCGAGCCCCCCCACACCCAAGATGACCCAGGCCAGCGGAACCCGCAGCCAGGTTACCGCTACAAATGTCATAGCTGCAAAAACCCCACACGCAGGGGTTCCCATAGTATTTTTCTTCAGGGCCGGGATCAGCCGGAGCCCGGTGGCCGTGATCAGCCCGGCGGCCACGGCACCCATGCCGCGCAACGCGCCTTGTGCCTGGGGCACGTCGGCAATGCCGGCAAAAGCCGCAGCCAGGATCAGCACCAAAATCAGCGGAAATGTCAGCACGCCTGCCAGTGCTGCCAGTGCGCCACGCAGGCCAAAGTGACGGTCGCCAAACATCAGGCAAAGGTTCACCACGTTGGGGCCGGGCATGATCTGCGCCACCGCCCAGTCCTCCACAAACTCCTCACGCGTCAGCCAGCCTTTTTTCTCCACGAGCTCGCGTTGCACCACGGCCAGCACGCCCCCAAAACCCTGCAGCGCCAGCCAGGTGAATGACCAGAACAGGTCGCGCAAATTCTTGGGGCGGGGGCGGTCGGGAGCAGATTCGGTGGGGTCTTGAAGAGCGACTACAGGGGCAGACAAAGGCATCGCCAGATTATCGCCGCCGTGGAATCAGTTAACCTCTGCCCGGCCAAACCACAGGAAAAAAGCTATGCCGTCTCAGATCGGTCTTATTGGTGTCGGGTTGATGGGTGAAAACCTGGTGCTCAACATGGAAAGCAAGGGCTTCTCCGTGTCGGTGTTTGACATTGATGCAGACAAAGTGGCGCGCTTCATGGCAGGCCGGGCGAACGGCAAGCGCATCACGGGTTGCGATTCCTGGGCGGCACTGGTCGAGTCCCTTGCGATGCCGCGCAAAATCATGCTGCTGGTGCCGGCTGGCAAGCCCGTAGACGACATCATTGAAGCGCTGGTGCCGCTGCTGCAAGCCGGCGACATCTTGATTGATGGCGGCAACTCGCACTTTGTGGACACCACCCGCCGCACCAAAGCGCTTGAAGCCCAAGGTTTGCTTTATGTTGGCAGCGGCGTCTCCGGCGGGGAAGAGGGCGCGCTGCTCGGTCCGTCGATCATGCCCGGTGGCTCGGCTGCCGCGTGGCCTGCCGTCAAGCCCATCTTTCAGGCCATTGCCGCCAAGGTGGATATCGACGTGAATGGCGGCGTGCCCTGTTGCGACTGGATAGGCGAGGAGGGCTCGGGCCACTTCGTCAAAATGGTCCACAACGGCATTGAGTACGGCGACATGCAGCTCATCTGCGAAGCCTATGACGTGATGCGAAACCTGCTGGACATGAGCGCGCCCGAGATGCACGCCGTCTTCAAGGCCTGGAGCGAGGGCGAGCTCAAGAGCTATCTGGTTGAAATCACACGCGACATTCTGGCAACAAAAGACGACGACGGCGCACCGCTGGTGGACAAAATTCTGGACAAGGCCGGGCAAAAGGGCACCGGCAAGTGGACGGTGAACACCGCGCTAGACGTGGGCGTGCCGCTGACGTTGATCACCGAGTCAGTGTTTGCTCGGGTGATTTCTTCGATGAAGGACGAGCGGGTGCGGGCCTCAAAAATTCTGGCTGGCCCGAGGCCCGTGTTTGCGGGTGACCGACAGGCATTGATCGACGACATCGGCCACGCGCTGTATGCCGCAAAAATCATTTCCTACACCCAGGGCTATCAGCTCATGCGGGCCGCTGCCGAGAGCTTTGGCTGGAATCTCAACTACGGCGGCATTGCACTGATGTGGCGTGGCGGCTGCATCATTCGTTCGGATTTCTTGGGAAAGATCAAACAGGCGTTTGACCGCAACCCGGCGCTGCAGAACCTGCTGCTGGACCCGTTCTTCACACAGACCATGGCCACGTCGCAACAGTCGTTGCGCAATGTGCTGGTGCAGGCGCTGCAAAACGGTATCCCCATGCCGGCGATGTCGGCTGCACTGGCGTACTACGACGGCTATCGCACCGAGAGCCTTCCTGCCAACTTGTTGCAGGCTCAGCGTGACTTCTTTGGTGCGCATCAATATGAGCGGGTTGACCAGCCGCGTGGCACGTATTTCCACACCAACTGGACCGGGCGGGGTGGGGAGACGGCTTCGACTGTGTATGCAGGGTAAGGCCGAACTAGCGCCATCAAGCGTCAAGCTGCTGCTTGAACACCCGCCGCGCAATGGCAGAGCGATGAACCTCCGACGCTCCATCGTAAATCCGGAAAGGCCGCAAAAACCGCTGGATCATCGACAGCGGCAAATCTTCCGAGATGCCCAACGCACCGGTGATCTGCACGGCCGAATCCGC
>JANOAP010000049.1:0-5405 GCA_031411175.1 Rhodoferax sp.
ACTGCCCCTGGCGGGCATTCGTGTCATCGACTACAGCCACTTTCTGGCGGGCCCGCACATGTCGCGCTGCCTGAGCGCCATGGGCGCCGACGTCATCAAGGTCGAGCGCCCCGAGGCGGGTGACGCGGGCCGTGCCAGCCCGACCATGGTGGGCGGACAGAGCGGCTACTTCATGCAGCAGAACATGGGCAAGCAGGGCCTTTGCATCAACCTGCGCGACCCGCGTGGTCTGAGATGATGCACAAGCTGACCGACAGCGCCGATGTGTTTGTCGAGAACTACCGCCCTGGTGCGCTGAACAAGCTGGGCCTGGGGTATGAGGAGCTGTCCCAACGCAACCCCAAGCTGGTGTACTGCTCGGTGTCCGCTTACGGCCACACCGGTCCTGATGCCGCCCGCGCCGGGTTTGGCCTGATTGCCGAGGCCAAGAGCGGCGCCATGTCGCTGATCGGCGTGCCAGGTGAACCGCCCCCGCTGTTTCGCATGCCGATTGCAGACATGTATGCGGGCATGCATGGCGTGTCGGCCATCTGCGCCGCGCTGTTTGGCCGCGTCAGCAGTGGCTTGGGCCAGCACATCGACATTGCGTTGTACGACTGCATGATCTCGATGCACGACTTCGCGGCGCAAAGCTATCTGATGAGCGGTGGCAAGGAGCTGCCGGTGCAGACAGGGCACGACCTGCCGCAAAGCACGGTGTATGGCGTGTTTGCTGCGAAGGATGGCTACCTGGTCATTGCCGCACAGATGACCGACACCTGGAAGAGCCTGGCCAAACTGATGGGCGGCGAGGCCTATGCGGCTGACGCGCGTTTTCACAGTCAGGCAGGCCGCAATGCCCACCGCGAAGAGATTCTGGCGAACGTACGGGCCTGGGCCATGGCGCAAACCGGTGTGGACCACTGCTGCGCGCAGCTGGATGCCGCGGGAGTGCCCGCCGCTCCTGTGCAAACGATTGACAAGGTGCTGGCCGACCCGCAAACGCTGGCGCGCGGCATGGTGGTGGAGCAGGATCACCCGCTCTTGGGCAAGATCAAGCTGCCCAACCTGCCATTCAACTTCTCTGATTGCGACACATCGCCCAGCGGCCCGGCACCACTGCTGGGGCAACACAACCGCGACATCGCTGCAAGTGTGGGGTACTCGGCTCAAGAGATCGATACTTTTGTCAAAGAAGGCGTGCTGTATGCCGAGGAAGCGGTCAATCGCATCCAGCCCGCGCCGGTGGTCTGACAATGTGCCCTGTCTGCAACATCAACTCCTAAAAAAGACAGGGAGCCGCCGTGATTAAAAACCCGGAAGATCTGACCCGCGCCGTATTGGCCGTGATGCAGCAAACGCCCGATGCGCGTCTGCGCGAGATCATGGTGTCGCTTGTCACCCACCTGCACGGCTTTGTGAAAGAGGTCAAGTTGACGGAAGACGAGTTCCGTACTGCCTCGGCGCTTATTGCGCGCATGGGGCAGATGACCAACGACCATCACAACGAGGTCGTGCTGATGGCTGGCTCGCTGGGCGTCTCCAGCCTGGTGTGCCAGTTGAACAACGGGCAAGGTGGGCAGGTTGAAACCACACAAAACCTGTTGGGGCCGTTCTGGCGGCTGAATTCTCCACACACGTCCAACGGTGCTTCCATCCTGCGCAGCCCCACGCCCGGCACGCCGATGCATGTGTGGGCGCAGGTGCTGGACTCGGGCGGCGCGCCCATTGCGGGCGCTGAAGTCGATGTATGGCATTGCGCGCCCAGCGGTTTTTATGAAAACCAGGCGGATGCGCGCGCCGAAGGCCAGGCCGACATGAACTTGCGCGGCAAGTTCACCACGGGCACGCACGGTGAATTCAGTTTCTGGAGCGTCAAGCCGGTTGGGTATCCGATTCCGGCGGACGGCGTTGTCGGGCAGATGTTGATGGCGCAGACTCGTCACCCCATGCGCCCGGCCCATGTGCACGCGCTGATTCACAAGCAGGGTTACAAGACGCTGATTTCGCAGGTCTATGCCAGCGATGACCCCAACCTGGCTACCGACGTGCAGTTTGGCGTGACCGAGGCCGTGACGGGGCACTTTGTGCAGCACGATGTGCCGCCTGCCGATCGCCCAGACTTGACCGTTCCCTGGTGCAGCCTGGACTTCATTTTCCGGATGGAACCGGGTGAGTCCCGCCTGCCACGCGCTCCGATCAAGTAGGCAAATTGGCGCGAGATCATGCGCGTTTTCCCTTGTCCCTGCCCGGCAGGCGCACCCCTATACTTCTGGTATGAACCAGTTAGTACATTTGGAAAAGCCAACATCCCGGCGAAAAGCACCTGCGGTGAAGAAGGCTGCGAAGTCGCGCACCAACGACCCCGAACGCACGATGGCCGGTATTCTGGAAGTGGCGAACGCCGAGTTCAGCGAGAAGGGGTTGGCAGGCGCACGCATCGACGAGATCGCAGCTGCCACCCAAACCAGCAAGCGCATGATTTATTACTACTTCGGCAGCAAGGAGGGCCTGTACCTTGCCGTACTGGAGGACTCCTACCGGCGCATGCGGGCCATTGAAGCCGAGCTGCATCTGGAAGACCTGCCGCCGGAAGACGCCTTGCGGCGGCTGGTGGGCTTTACCTTCGACCATCACCATGGCAACGAAGCCTATATCCGGCTCGTGATGTCCGAGAACATGGAGCGTGGCGCCTACCTGGCCCAGAGCAAGATCATCCAGAAGCTGAATGTGACGGCAATCGAGTCGATCCGCAAGCTGTACGAGCGGGGCGTGGCGCAGGGCATTTTCCGCGCCCAGCTCGACCCGGTGGATATTCACAAATCCATTTCTGCACTGACATTTTTCAACGTGTCAAACCAGCATACGTTTGGGTTGATTTTCAAGAGGAACACGCAGTCTGCGCAGGCTCTCACAGCGCGGCGTGACAGCATCATTGAGATGATTGTGCGGTTCGTGCGGAAATAGGAGCTGAGTTGGGATTGCGGTAGTGGCTAGGGTTTATACGGATATTCATAAAACTAACTAGTTCGTACATTATTGGCTGAACTAATCGAGAAGACAAATTTATGCTTCAAAAAATACTGGATCGTTACTGCCAATTCCTGTCGGCCTTGATGGTCTTCGCGCTGGCGCTGATGGTTGTGCTGGTATTTACCAACGTGGTCATGCGTTACGCCTTCAATTCCGGCATCACTGTGTCTGAGGAGCTGTCCCGATGGCTCTTCGTCTGGGTCACCTTTCTGGGAGCGATTGTTGCAATGCACGAAGGCGCTCACCTGGGGACCGACATGTTGGTGTCCCGCCTGTCGGTCAAAGGCAAGAAGGTCTGTCTGGTGCTGGGGCATCTGCTCATGTTGTACATCTGCTGGCTGCTCTTCAAAGGGTCGCTGGATCAGGTGAAGGTCAACCTGGAGAGCACCAGTGCGGTCATGGAAACCTCCATGGCCGTTTTCTACGCCAGTGGCATGGTCTGTGCCGCTTCGGGTGCCGTCATTTTGGTGAACCACCTGCTGCGGCTGGTGCGTGGCGAGCTCTCTGATGACGAACTCATTGGTATCCGCGAGTCAGAAGAAGAGCCGATTGACGTCCCCAAACCGCTCGCCTGAAGCCAAGGAAAAGTCATGACCATTGCCGTTTTCCTGGGTTCCTTGCTCGCCGCCATGGCGTTGGGCATTCCCATTGCTTTCTCCCTGCTTCTGTGTGGCGTCGCGCTGATGTGGCACATGAACATGTTCGATGCCCAGATCCTGGCGCAAAACATCATGGAGGGTGCCAACAGCTTTCCGTTGCTGGCCGTGCCTTTCTTCATGTTGGCCGGCGAGGTGATGAATACCGGCGGGTTGTCACGCCGCATTGTTGACTTCGCCATGGCACTGGTGGGCCACATTCGAGGTGGCCTGGGCTATGTGACCATTGTGGCGGCCTGCATTCTGTCGGCTCTGTCCGGGTCAGCAGTGGCTGACGCCGCCGCACTGACGGCCTTGCTGTTGCCCATGATGGTGAAGGCCGGTCACGACAAGGCGCGTAGTGGCGGGCTGATTGCCGCCTGCGGTGTGATTGGCCCGATCATCCCACCGTCCATCGGGTTTGTGATTTTCGGTGTGGCCGGCAACGTTTCCATCACCAAGCTGTTCTTGGCGGGAATCTTCCCCGGCATCTTTCTGGCGGCGGGTTTGTGGGCTACCTGGTGGTGGCTGACCCGCAAGGAAAATCTGGAGCCGCCCCCGCGTCAATCTGCGAAGGACATGTTGATTGCACTGCGCAAGGCCGGTTGGGCTCTAACCCTTCCACTGATCATTTTGGTGGGTTTGCGCATGGGTGTTTTCACGCCCACTGAAGCGGCAGTCGTGGCGGCAGTCTTTGCGTTGTTTGTGGCTTGCTTTATTTACAAAGAGCTAAAGTGGAATCAACTCTACGGCGTGTTTCTGGCTGCAGCCAAGACGACGGCTGTGGTGATGTTCCTGGTGGCGGCTGCCATGGTGTCGGCCTGGCTGATCACGGTGGCGCAATTGCCGGCCCAAGTGGTGTCCCTGTTGCAGCCTTTGCTGGACAGCCCCAAATTGCTTATGTTCGCGATCATGATCCTGGTGATGATCGTGGGCACGGCCATGGACATGACGCCCACCATCCTGATCCTCACGCCAGTCCTGATGCCACTGGTGAAGGCCGCCGGTATTGACCCGGTCTACTTTGGTGTGCTGTTCATCATCAACAACTCGATCGGACTGGTGACTCCCCCTGTGGGCACGGTGCTCAACGTGGTGGCGGGCGTGGGCCGCATGAAGATGGACGATGTCACCCGGGGCGTGATGCCTTTCATGATCGTGCAGTTCATTGTGATGTTTCTGATGGTGCTGTTCCCGCAGCTGGTGATGGTGCCTGCGCGATGGCTGTATTGATCGGCACCGACACATTCGCGTTGATCTGGAACAAGCTTAAACCGATGCGGGGCGTGTCTGGTACGCCACACCCCATGTCTATCACTTTTGCGTACTGAGTTTTAATATCTGGAGACAAACATGAAACGACTGCTTCTCAAATCCATTGCCGGTGCTGTCCTGCTCGCTACGGTGGGGCTGGCCGCTGCGCAGGAACGCACCATCAAGTTCGCGCTGAATGGGCCTGAAGGTCATCCGGCTGTGGCTGGCATGAAGAAGTTTGCCGACACCGTTGCGGCCAAGTCGGGCGGCAAAATGAAGGTCAATCTGTTTCTCAACGGCAGCTTGGGTAGCGACCAGGCCGTCGTGTCCGCCATGAAGGGTGGCACGATTGAAATGTCGGTCATGAACAGCGGTATTCTGGCCAGCGAAGCCAAGGAACTGGCCATTTTTGACTTTCCTTTCCTGTTCGCCAACGAGAAGGAGTCGGACGCCATTGTGGACGGACCGGTCGGCAAAAAAATGCATGCTTTGCTGGAAGCCAAG
>JANOAP010000050.1:0-3785 GCA_031411175.1 Rhodoferax sp.
CCTGAATATTGGGAACAACGTCACTGCCACCGGCCCCTTGTTCCTGACAGGCGGTGCCACCTCTGGCGTCAACCAGACGGCGGGCGCGATTACGGCACCGGGCGGGCTCACCACGGTTTCCGCCAGCACAAGCCCCGTGAACCTCAACCAGCCCGGCAATAATTTCAGCAGCATCGCTGTGACTGGGGGTGGTGTGCAACTCCGGGATGCCAACGGGTTCGCTCTTGGCAACGTGGTTGCGAACACATTGGATGTGAATTCTTCCTCTGGTGGCGGTGCCATTACCCAATTGCCAGGAACCTCCATTGCAACAGCGTTTGGGTCTACCTTCAACACCAACGGGGGTGCGGTGACGTTGACGAATACGGGCAATTCCCTGGGCTCGTTCCAGACGACAAGTACCGCTGCCGGTGCTGTCAACTTGACCCATGGCAGCAACTCGCTGGACATCAATCTGACTAGTGCGGGGCTGCTGAATGTTCAATCTTCAGGAAGCATCAATCTCAACAACACGATTACCACGACGGGTGCTGCCAACATCGTCTCGACGGGGGGCTCAATTTTCCAGAACTATATGGCGCCGGTCAATGCGGGTGGCACTATCAAGTTGAGGGCGGCAACCGGCCTGTCTGTTGGTGCCAGTCTGAATGCCTCCGCAGGGGGGGACTCCATCATTCTTGCGTCTACGACCGGTTTGTTCAATTGGACAGGACCTTCGGTGACCATGGGGGCTGGTGGGCGCTGGCTGTTGTATCTTGATAATCCCACCGCCTCGCACACCTACGGTTTGACTTTCACGATGGTGACATCCTCCGACTTCCGGCAATACGGCGCACCCTACGGCACGACACCGCTAGGCTCGGGCAACGGGACATTGTTTGCCGTCGCGCCGGTGTTGACTGGCACGCTGACAGGCACGGTGACCAAGACCTACGATGGGACTACATCCATCGGCATGACGGGTGCAGGTTTGACTTCAGTGTCCGGGTACCTGTTTGGCGACCTGGGGGGATCGATTAGCGGCGTCGGTACCCTTGCAAATCCGAATGTGGGGTCCGGGATTCTGGTGACCGTTGCAAACGGAACCGTCACCGGTGTCACCGACACGGATACATTTTCCACGTCCTATGGCTACAAGATTAATGCAACGGGCAACATCGGCATTGTGACGCCAGCCTTGGTAACGCCGGTGTCGACCATTGGTTTGTCCGGCATTCGATCCTACGACGGAACCAACATCGTCAATGCCAACATCTTTTCGCTGGGCGGCCTGGTTGGCAGTGAAACGCTCTCACTCTTGGGCAGTGGCTTGTTGGCAGACAAAAATGTGGGCGTCAACAAACCCGTCAGTTTGGGCAGCCTGACGCTCGGCAATGGAACTGGTCTTGCCAGCAATTACACGCTTTCTGGGGGAACCCACGTGGCCACCATCACGCCAGCGGTCATCACCGGTGTGAGCGGAATCACAGCAACCAACAAGGTCTATGACGGAACCACGGTCGCAACGCTCGTGACGTCTTCCGCGGTACTTCCCGGCCGGTTCGGCAGTGACAGTGTCACGGTGTCGGGTGCCACCGGGGCATTTGCGGACCGCAACACGGGTTCGGCGAAGCCGGTGACCGTTACCGGACTGACACTGACGGGCGCGGACGCGGCCAATTACACATTGGCAGCCACCACCGCATCGGCTGGTAAGGCTGATATCACGGTGCGTCCCCTGTCCACGTGGACAGGCGTAAATGGGGGTGCCTGGAATTCAGCGTCCAACTGGGATGCATTGCCGGATGGCAACAACGTGCTGGCCGTCTCGATTCCGGCGGGGGCCGGTGCTGTCACTTTTGATGCTTCTGTAGGGCCTCTCTCTTTGCAGTCACTGAGCAGTTCCAGACCGTTGGTGATCAGCGGCGGTTCCCTGGCAGTTTCTTCGAATCTGGCCATCCCTGGCCTGACGTTGAGTGCAGGCTCCTTGACTGGCACGGGCGGCCTGAATATTGGCAGCAGTCTGAATCAGACCGGTGGCAACATCGTGATGGGAGGCAATGTTGTTGCCAACCAGTCGTCCGGGGACATGGTAGTGGGCACGATGAGTGCACCGTCTATCGCGCTTTCGGCGCAGGCTGGCTCGATCACGCAAACGGGTCGTCTCGCGACGGCCTCCCTGTTGACATCGTCAGCGACAGGGACCAATCTGACCAACACCGGCAATCAGATCAGCCGCTTCAATGCCGGCAACACGGGCCCAGGCAGCATCGCGCTCAACAATTCTGCACCTCTGGAAATTGCGGGTGTCGTTAACACGGGCGGGGATGTAACCATCAACAACGTGGGGGGCGTGGTGACGACGGGCTTGATCATTTCACCCAAAGCCGCCGTCAACGTGACAGCCAACAGCCCCCTGACGATTGGCGCAGCGGGCGTCACGGCCGGGGGCGACATCACACTCGCAGCGACCAATCTGACCAGTGCTGGAAACCTCACGCTCAACGGGCCGGTGACCTCTGATGGCGTGGTGAACCTCAGGGCCGGCAACGACCTGGTTCAGAACAGTGCGGTGTATGGTGCCGGGGGCATTTTGGCCAGCGCTGGCAGGTCTGTGGTGTTTGGGCCGCAGGCGACGTCTGGCAGAGCACCGGTGGTCTACACCAGCGGTTCTTCACCTGTGTCAGCGCCAACGCCTGCGACAGCCAGATCGTCGTCCTCAGGGGATGTCATTGTCAGCTTCCTGAACCTGTTCGAAAAGGCGGTTGAGAGCCAGAAAGAAGAAATCTTCATCACGCGAAGTGACGGAACCACCCGACGCAAGGCCGGTGCTGACGCAATCACCAGTGAGGGCGAAATATGCCGTCCATGATTCCCCTGCCGCGCCAGTCGTGCGCTGGCCCCAAACTCTCAACGATTGTCTGGTTGGCGCTCGGCACCGCGCTGCACATGACTGCAACGGCGCAGACTGTGGGTGAAGTTGAATTTTCCCGCGGCGCTGGATTTGCCCAGACAGCAACCCAAACCCCGCGCACGCTTGGCAAGGGCCTCGTGCTCAGGGAAGGGGACCGATTGACCACGGCAGACGGTGCTGCCGCCATCATCAAGCTGGCGGATGGTACGCGGATGACGTTGCGACCCAATTCAGAAGTCGTGTTGCAGCAGTACCGCTTTACCGAAAGCGCCCCCGATAACAGCATGGTGATGCAGCTTCTGCGAGGTGGGTTTCGGGCCATCACCGGATTGATCTCCAAAAACTCACCCAATGCAGCCAGCATTCGCACCAGTACGGCCACCATTGGAATACGGGGCACGGACTTTGATGCGCGGCTGTGCGACAAAGAATGCGGCGCGGAGTCGTCCAAGGTCGCTGACAGGGCGCGGCCCAACGCGGTTCAGGCCAGTGCCAAATTGGTAGGTGCCCAAGGTGACATCAGCGCCGTCGATGGGGGCGGGCAGCGCAGGCGCCTGGTGGACGGCGGCAGCGTGTACCCCGGTGAGACGGTTGAGACGGGTAGTGCTGCCCGGGGTGTACTGGCGTTTCGCGATGACAGCCGCCTGACGCTTGGTGCGGCCACGCGTTTTCGCGTTGACAACTTTGTTTTTGACGACAAAAACCCGTCTGAGGGGCGTTTCCTGGTGTCGTTGTTGCGTGGCTCGGTGCGTGCCCTGACCGGTTTGATTGGCAAGGCCAACAACCGCAACGTGGGCTTCACGACCGGAACGGCGACCATCGGCATCCGGGGTACCGGGCTGGACATGGACTGCTCTGCCGAGGGCAGTTGCAGTTTCTTCACCTGGTTGGG
>JANOAP010000051.1:0-3933 GCA_031411175.1 Rhodoferax sp.
CCGGGGCCGCGCCCCATGCCCTGCTGATGGTGCTGCTGTCGCTGCCCCTGACCTGGCTGCTCTACCGTCAATCCAAACGTGCCGCCGGACGATGACTGCTCTTGACCTGCGCGCTGTGCGCAAAACCTATGGCCCGGCCAACACAAAAAATTCAGCGCCGGTGATTGCCCTTGACGGTGTGGATCTGGCGGTGCAGGCCGGTAGCCGCACAGCCATCGTCGGGCCGTCGGGCTCGGGCAAAACCACGCTGCTGCGCATCATTGCCGGGTTTGACGCGCCGGACGAGGGCCAGGTGCTTCTGGACGGGCAACTGCTGGCCGATGGCCCGCGCATGGTGCCCACCCACCAGCGTGGCATTGGTTATGTGCCGCAGGATGGTGCCCTGTTCCCGCACCTCAGTGTGGCCGACAACGTGGGTTTTGGCCTGGCGCGCCACGACCCGCAGCGCCAGGAACGCATTGCCGAGTTGATGGACATGGTGTCGCTCGACGTGGCGATGTTGCAGCGCCGCCCGCATGAGTTGTCGGGCGGCCAGCAGCAACGTGTGGCCTTGGCGCGGGCCCTGGCCCAGCGCCCCCGCCTGATGCTGCTGGACGAGCCGTTTTCTGCCCTGGACACGGGCCTGCGCGCCACCACCCGCAAGGCCGTGGCCCAGTTGCTGGCTGCGGCCGGTATCACCACCATTCTGGTGACCCACGACCAGACCGAGGCGCTGTCGTTTGCCGACCAGGTGGCGGTGATGCGCCAGGGCCAGTTGGCCCAGGTGGGCCGCCCCCAAGACCTGTACCTGCGGCCGGCGGACCCGGTCACCGCGCGGTTTCTGGGTGATGCCGTGGTGCTGCCGGGCCAGTTGTCCGGCGGCTGGGCGACCTGTGCACTGGGCCGGGTGGCCACGGACGACGCGCAGCGCAGCGGTGCCGTGCAAATCATGCTGCGGCCCGAACAACTTCAATTGACGGACGCTCCGGGCGGTGCTTTGGCAGCGGATTCACATGCTGCGGCCTGCCATGGTGTGGTGCTGGACGCCGATTTCTGCGGGCCAGTGTGTGAGCTGGCCGTGCGTCTGCTTGAAGACCCACAAGCCACCGTGTTGACGGTGCGCAGCTCGGGCCTGCACATACCCGCTCTGGGGGCCAGGGTGCAAATCAGCGTGGTCGGGCAGGCCCATGTCTTTGCCTGAAACCCCGCTACCCTCTACGTTATCGGCGACCTCTTGCGCGGATGCCCTGGGCCATGCCCCGGCCGACAAACGCATCGACATCCTGCGTCTCATCGGGCAAAGCGGCTCCATCTCTCAGGCGGCGCGTGACGCCGGGGTGAGCTACAAAGCCGCCTGGCAGGCGATTGACACACTGACCAATCTGGCGGGTGTTGAGCTGGTGTCGCGCGCGGTGGGCGGCGCGGGCGGCGGGGGCGCAAGTTTGAGCCGGGCCGGGGTGCAGTTGCTGGCAGCAGCGGGGCAACTGGAGCAGGCGCGGCAGCAGGTTCTGGCGGGCTTGCAAGCCGGTCTTGTGCAGGGTTCGGCACCGGGTGCCGCACTGGGCCTCCTGCCCTCACTCAACCAGTTGTCGGTGCGTACCAGCATGCGCAACCAGTTGCCGTGCACCGTGCAGTCCCTGGATATCAATGGCCACATCGTGCAGGTGAATCTGGTGTTTGCATCTGGCGGCACGTTGACTTCGCGCATTACCCTCGAGAGCGCCGAGCTGCTGTCGTTGCGGCCAGGGCTGCCTGTTTTGGCGCTGTGCAAGGCCACGGCTGTGAGTGTGTTGCGGTTGGTGAAGGCCAGCGCGGCACTGGGCACCGCGGCGACTGGCAATCAGCTAACTGGGCGCGCCTCCCGCGTGTCTCGCGGCTCAAGTGGCGACGAGGTATCGCTCACGCTGGACGCAGGGCTGCAGCTGGTGGGCTTTGCACCCTCTGGCAGCGGCATCCGCGTCGGCTCCAAGGTGCTGGCCCGCGTGGACGAGTCAGCGGTGGTGGTGGCGCTGGCCGGGTAGGCCGGTTGGGTCAACTGGCATCCCGGTTTGAAGATGCTACAAAAAAAGTAGCTGGTCAAGCCCGTTCTACAGAGTCTACAGGCCTTTTTTACTCCCCAGCTTGCGGTACACCGTGGCCCGGCTGATGCCCAGCTCGCGCGCTGCCTGCATCACATTGCCTTTGGCTTGCACGACCGCTTTGTGAATCAGCTCGGTCTCCACATCGCGCAGTGACCGGTGGTCCCGTGTTGTCTGGGTGCCAGGCTTGACGACGCCTGTCGCAGCCGGGGTGGCACTCACGGAAATCGCTTGCAGCCGCAGGCCCGACCACAGCGGCACGTCGATGGGCGCAGGCTGGCCCCAGGCGTCGCGCCCGGCGGCATCAAACAGCATCTCGTAGGGCATGGCGAACAGGTCGCTGCAATGGATGGGCGCGGCCTGCGCCGGGTTGGCGTGGGCTAGCTGGGCCACCATTTGCCGCGCGGTCTGGTTGGCACCGGTCACCCAGCCATCGGCATCCAGGCAGACTAGGCCGTCGGTCTCGTCACCCAGCACGCGCCCCGGCCAGTTCAGGCGCACCAGCAGCCGGTGGGTGCGCGCCAGCGTCAGCGCGTTTTCGATGCTGCGGGCCGACTGGGTCACCAGGTGTTTCAGCTCCGGGCGCTCCACAGCGTCAATGCCGGTGAGGTCCAGCATCCCGACGCATTCGCCATCCGGCCCGAACAGGGGTGCGCCCGCGCAGCTGTAAGCGGCGTTGTCATTGAAAAAATGCTCGCCCCGGTGCAACCACACCGGGTGCAGTTCGGTCAGCGCTGCGCCAATGGCCGTGGTGCCCACGCTGCGCTCAGACAGATCAACACCCACGCGGGCAATCGCTTCGGCGCGCGGGTCACTGCGGTCCACCGGGCCGTTCACATCCACCACCACGCCCTGAGAATTGGTCAGGATCGCAAAGTAACGGGTGTCGGCAATGGCGCGACCCAGCTTGGCCAGGGCCGGCCGGGCCGCCACCAGCAGCGTGTGGTTGGCCTCGGCGATGCGTCTGAGCGCCTGGGCCGGAATCATGTCAAAGCCGACCGCCTGATCGGGTCGCTGGCCACTGGCCAGGCAGCGCTGCCACGAGCGGGCGATCCAGGGCTGCGCCAGCCCGCCCACCATCGGCTGGCCGTCGTGCAATACGGCCTGGCGGGCCAAGTCAATCTGGCGAAGGCGATGCTCGGCGGCTCGGGTCAAGGTTTGCAACATGGGCGCAGCTTAAAGAGGGTTGCCAGAGCGCTGTTGGCGAATGGTTTGTGGGCAGTGTTCCATTTTGAGAATTTAACAGGTCGGCGGCCATCCACCTAGGGTTTAGCCTAGGCTTTTACCCGCCTTCCACTTCAATAATTCAGCAGTTCAACCAACCACCCACAGATGGAGACAAGTCCTATGCAGGTTCAGTTAAAAGTCAACGGCAAGTCAAACACGCTTGACCTCGCCCCCAACACGCTGCTGGTGCAAGCCCTGCGTGAAACCCTTCACCTTACCGGCACCCATGTGGGTTGCGACACCGCCCAGTGCGGTGCATGCACCGTCATCATGAACGGGCGCGCCATCAAGTCGTGTAACGTGCTGGCCGCCCAGGTCAGTGGTGCCGAGATCACCACCATTGAAGGCCTGGCCAAGCCCGACGGCACCATGCACCCCATGCAGGCTGCGTTCAAGGAATGCCATGGCCTGCAATGCGGCTTCTGCACCACCGGCATGGTGATGAGCTCGGTCGATCTGTGCACGCACCACCCCAAGGCCACTGAGGGCGAAATCCGCGAGCTGCTGGAAGGCAACCTGTGCCGCTGCACGGGCTATCAAAACATCGTCAAGGCTGTGCAGCTCGGTGCTGTCGGCATGGCTCAAGCATAAGGAGCATCACCATGGGCGCACCTGATTTTGCCAAGCTGCCACACATTGGCGAGGCCAT
>JANOAP010000052.1:0-8906 GCA_031411175.1 Rhodoferax sp.
CAGGCGGTCGCCCACCCGCATCTCTTCTTTGGCACCCACAATGTCAATGGTTGCGGGAATGATGTCGGTACGCGCCTTGCCGTCCTTGTCGGTCGATTGCTCAGTGGACTCGCCACGAACCAGCACGGCCTTACCTACATATTGCGCTTCATAGCCCAGCACCTCGCCGCTGATCGGGTCTTTTAAGGGCGTTGCGTTGCGAAACACGCGGTATTGCGCCAGTTTGCCGCCGGTGTCAGCGATCCGCTTGTCGGTGGGGCCACGCGCATAGGCTCGGTCGCCACGCGTGAGCAAGACGCGGCCCTCCTGGGCCGCCACAATGCGCGGTGCAGCCTTGAGACCGTTCTCGTCCACGATCACCGGCTCGGCCAGAAACGGCTCGATCATGTGGGGCTTCAGCGTGGCAATCGCCTCGTCGGCCAGACTCTGGTAGCGGGTTCTTGGCGATACGCGAACGGTCGGGACGCTCGATCCGTCGGTGGCGGACCGGCTGGTGCGCAAGGTGGCGCGGCCGTTCTTCTTCTCCAGAAACAGCTGCTGGCCGGGGTATATCCGGTGCGGGTTCTTGATCTCGGCCATGTTCATGCCCCATAGCTCGGGCCAGCGCCAGGGGCTCTTGAGGAACAGCCCGGAAATGGCCCACAGCGTGTCGCCGCTTTTGACGGTGTAGTTGTCAGGCGCATCAGCTGCTAGCTCACTCAAGGGAACCCCAGCCTGCGCGACCTGATCTGCGGTCGCCTTCTGGCTCGATGAGATGGGGAAGTTTTGTGCCAGCGCCTGGCTGGCCAGCAAGGCACCTGCAAGCGTGACCGACGTGGCGGCTAACAGCCTGCAAGACTGAGCGAGTGCCTTTGTTTTTGCCATTTTGGTGTTCGCAATCATGTGTGTCGTCATATTTAGCTGCATTACGAATGCCCGGAGCCTGAGTGCCAGCGAGTCCGGGAGGAAGCCCGAATCGGCGAAAATCTTGATAAATTACACACGATTCTGCGCTCAAGCCCTTGATTGGGCAACGTTTTCTGCCCTGTTGCCCTGCCAGACAGGTCAAAAGTAGCGAAAATAACGACATCTTTGAAGAGAATTCATGGCTTTACTTCCCATTCTTTGCTATCCCGACCCCAAATTGCACAAGGTGGCCAAGCCGGTGCAGGCGGTCGATGCGCGCATCAAGGCGCTGATTGCCGACATGCTGGCCACCATGTACGACGCCAAAGGCATCGGCCTGGCAGCCACCCCGGTGGACGTGCACGAGCGCCTGATCGTGATTGATGTGTCCGAAGAGCGCAGCGCCCCGCTGGTGCTCATCAACCCAGAGTTAAGCTGGACCAGCGCCGAGAGGCACCTCAACGAAGAAGGCTGCCTGTCGGTGCCCGGTATTTACGACGGCGTGGAGCGCTTTGATGCCGTCAAGGTCACCGCGCTGGATGGCGAAGGCGTATCCCGCGTGGTGGAAGCCGACGGCTTGCTGGCGGTGTGCATCCAGCATGAAATGGATCACCTTCTGGGCAAGGTGTTTGTTGAATACCTGTCGCCCCTCAAGCGCAACCGCATCAAGAAAAAGATGCTCAAGTCGCAGCGTGAAGACCGCGACTAGGCCGGATTCAAAATGAGCCTTCGGGTGATCTTTGCTGGCACGCCCGAATTTGCCAGTGTTGCGCTGGCGCAGTTGCATGCCGCCGGGTTCGAGATTGCGCTGGTGCTGACCCAGCCTGACCGTCCGGCGGGACGCGGCATGAAGCTCCACGCCTCGGCGGTTAAAGCATTTGCGCTCGACAAAGGACTGACACTGGCCCAGCCCCGCAGCCTGCGACTCGATGGCAAATACCCCGACGATGCGGCCCGGGCGCGCGAAGCGATTCTGGGTGCGCGTGCTGATGTGATGGTGGTCGCCGCTTACGGCTTGATCCTGCCGCAGTGGGTGCTGGATTTTCCCAGGCTTGGTTGTTTGAACATTCATGCCTCGCTGTTGCCCCGCTGGCGTGGCGCCGCACCGATTCACCGCGCGATAGAGGCGGGCGACACGCAGACCGGCATCACCATCATGCAGATGGATGCGGGGCTGGACACCGGAGACATGCTGCTGGTTGAGACCTTGCCCATTGCGCCCACCGACACCACGGCGCGTTTGCACGACAAGCTCGCTGCGATGGGGGGGCGAATGGTGGTGCAGGCGCTTGAATTGGCCGCGCGTGGCGGCCTGAAGCCGGGCAGACAGCCTGCAGACGGTGTGACTTATGCCCGCAAGATCGAGAAGGCCGAGGCCGCCATTGACTGGGCGCAGAGTGCCGACGTTATTGTGCGGCGCGTGCATGCGTTTGACCCTTTCCCGGGCCCAACCGCCGTGCTGGACGCCGTGACCCTCAAAGTGTGGGGTGCCGGGGTTTCTCCACAATTGCCGCCCGTGGGCACTCCTGCGGGGTTAATTCTGGCTGTAGCCCCCGAGGGCATTGCTGTGGCAGCTATGAATTCGATAGTGATGCTGACTGAGCTTCAGCGCCCTGGTGGCAAGCGTCTGGGCGCGGCAGAGTTTTTGCGTGGCCATGATTTGAAGCCAGGCATGGTCTTCGAGCCTCACCCGACTTCAGCCTGATTTCTATTGCGGCTGGGGCACTTTTACAATGGTGGCGTTCATCACCATCCACCCACCGGAACTCCCATGAATGCCATCCGTTTCTCAGACCTGTGCGCCCAGGGCAAAGTTGCCGGTCAGCGTGTTTTCATTCGCGCTGACCTGAACGTGCCCCAGGACGATGCAGGCCACATCACCGAAGACACCCGCATCCGCGCGTCCATCCCGGCCATCAAGATGGCGCTGGATGCCGGTGCTGCCGTGATGGTCACCTCGCATCTGGGGCGGCCCACCGAAGGTGCTTTCAAACCCGAAGACTCGCTGGCGCCGATTGCCAAACGCATGGGCGAGCTGATGGGGCGCGAAGTGCCCTTGGTCAGCAATTGGGTTGATGGTGTGCAACTTAACGGCCGTGACCTCAAGCCCGGTGACCTGGTGCTGCTGGAAAACTGCCGCGTCAACAAGGGGGAAAAAAAGAATGAAGAAGGCCTGGCCAAAAAAATGGCGGCCCTGTGCAATATTTTTGTACACGACGCCTTTGGCACAGCGCACCGGGCCGAAGCCAGCACCTACGGTATTGCGCAATTTGCCAAAGTGGCCTGTGCCGGGCCGCTGCTGGCTGCCGAGATGGACGCCATCACCCAAGCGCTGGCGCACCCCAAGCGCCCGCTGGTGGCCATTGTGGCGGGCTCCAAGGTGTCCACCAAGCTCACCATTCTTGAAAGCCTCGCCTCCAAAGTGGATCAACTGATTGTGGGTGGCGGCATTGCCAACACCTTCATGCTGGCGGCAGGCTTGAAGATCGGCAAGAGCCTGGCCGAAGCCGACCTGGTGGACAAGGCAAGGGCCGTGATTGAGGCCATGAAAGCCCGCAATGCGGCGGTTCCTATTCCTCTGGATGTCGTGACCGCCAAGACTTTTTCTGCTGATGCGGTGGCCACCGTTAAAGCCGCAACTGACGTGGCCGATGACGACCTGATTCTCGACATCGGTCCGCAGACCGCCGCACTGCTGGCCACTCAGCTCAAGGCGGCCGGCACGATTGTGTGGAATGGCCCGGTGGGCGTGTTCGAGTTTGCTGCTTTTGAGAACGGCACCAAGGTGATTGCCCACGCTATTGCCGAGTCCAGCGCGTTCTCTATCGCCGGCGGTGGCGATACGCTGGCCGCCATCGCCAAGTACGGCATTGAAGACAAGATCGGCTACATCTCCACCGGCGGCGGTGCATTCCTTGAGGTGCTGGAAGGCAAGACCCTGCCCGCTTTCGAAATCCTGACCCGTCGCGCTGCGGGTTGACGCGTTCGCGCATGTCGCGGGGTTGTAACCACTTCCGTGCAAAAATCGAAAACCAATTACAGGAGACAGTCTGATGATCAAACCGGCACCCCGTCGCGCTACCAAAATCGTTGCAACCCTTGGCCCCGCGTCAAGCGACCCGGCTCTGCTGGAGCAGATGATTCGCGCAGGCGTTAACGTGGTGCGGCTCAACTTCAGCCACGGCAAGGCGCAAGACCATATTGATCGGGCCCAAATGGTGCGTGAAGCCGCCCAGCGGGCCGGCCGTGAAGTGGCCATCATGGCCGACCTGCAAGGCCCCAAGATCCGCGTCGGCAAATTCGCCGAAGGCAAGGTGATGTTGCAGACCGGTGCCAAGTTCACGCTGGACGCATCCCGCACCGAGCTGGGTGATGTCAACGGCGTCGGTCTGGACTACAAGGCGCTGCCGCGTGAAGTCAAGCCGGGCGATATTTTGCTGCTCAACGACGGCCTGATTGTGATCACGGTCGATTCCGTCAAGAAAGACACGGTGCTCACCACCGTCACCATGGGCGGCGAGCTGTCCAACAACAAGGGCATCAACAAGCAGGGCGGCGGCCTGACCGCCCCGGCGCTGACGGCCAAAGACATGGACGACATCAAGACCGCCATGGCCTTCAAGGCCGATTACGTGGCGGTGAGCTTCCCGCAAAATGCCACTGACATGGAGATGGCGCGCCAGCTTTGCAACGTGGCCGCCGAAGAGTTCGACCACAAGCCGCACTTGATCGCCAAGATCGAGCGCGCTGAGGCCATCCCCAAGCTGCTCGAAATTCTGCTGGCCAGCGACGGCATCATGGTGGCGCGTGGCGACCTGGCCATTGAGGTCGGCAACGCAGCTGTGCCCGCCCTGCAAAAACGCATGATCAAGCTGGCACGTGAGCACGACAAGGCCGTCATCACTGCCACGCACATGATGGAGTCGATGATTACCAACCCGGTGCCCACGCGCGCCGAGGTGAGCGACGTGGCCAATGCTGTGCTGGACGGCACCGACGCGGTGATGCTGTCGGCCGAAACCGCCGCCGGCAAGTACCCTCTGGAGACGGTGGTGGAGATGGCCAAAATCTGCCTGGCCGCCGAAGGAGCCAGTGATGTGAAGCTGGATGCAGACTTCACGGGTATGACGTTCAACCGCATTGACCAGTCCATCGCCATGGGGGCGCTGTTCACGGCCTATCACCTGGGGGCAAAGGCGATTGTGGCGTTGACGGACAGTGGCTCCACCGCGCTGTGGATGAGCCGCCATCTGGTCAATGTGCCGATCTACGCGTTGACCTCCAAAGTTGCGACCCAGCGCAAGATGGCTCTGTACCGTAATGTGCGCCCCATTTTGATGGACGCCAGCAGTGACCGGGACACGGCTCTGGTGCAGGCCGAGAACCATTTGAAGAAGCGTGGCATTGTGCAGAGCGGTGACGTGTATGCCATTACCTGTGGGGAGCCTATGGGTGCGCCTGGGGGGACGAACATGTTGAAGATTTGCGAGGTTTCTTGAAGTCCAACTGACCGTTCGGGGTGGCCCGGCGCGGCGACAGCGCAATGTGCTGCGGTTTTGGAGTGGAATCACGCGCGGGTTGGAAAAATCGGGCAAGCTTTCGCTTGGCGATTTTTTGTGGGTGTACCACGACCGCTACCGCGCACCTTCCCCTCCAAAGCCCGGTCACATTGCACTATCACCACACCGGGCGGGTCGCTTATTTTGTTTGAGACATATGAATGCCGTTGGCATGTTCATGGAAACGGGTAAGCCGTTGCCCATTTAAGGCTATGCAATCAGAAGATGAGCGTAAAAAGAGGAGCGCGTTGACTCAAACAATACTCGTGTGCATTGCATTGGACCTCGTGCTTTTCTTGTTCTTGGGCGCAGTGCTTGGATCGTTTGCCTCGGCTGGGTTTGCCATATTTTTCGTAGTCGGCCCGGTTTCGCTCTGGTTCGCCGGTCCACTATACCGATATTTGCTGCGAGCAAATTAGCTGTGAATATCTTTGTGCTGATCCGCAGCGCCAGATTCAAACGCATAGCATGGTGATTGGGTAAAGCGACCGGGCTTTGGTGAGAAAGGCGCGCGGTAGCGGCTGCAGTACACCCCCAAAAATCAGCGACGAAAGTCGCACAGATTTTTCAATCCCGCGTGTGTTTTCTCACCAAAACCGCATGCGCATTGCCCGGTCGCCGTGCGGTCACTATTAAGAAACCCAAGCCAGCACTAAAATCCCCCCACCGGCAGAAAGTTACCACGCAGTTACCAAGCAATCTGCAAACAATCTACCTCAAGCCCACCTCGTTCAACTTCACCTCTTTTGGGGATTTCAAAATGGCACTTGTTTCAATGCGCGAATTGCTGGACCATGCAGCGGCCAACGGCTATGGCATTCCGGCTTTTAACGTCAACAATCTGGAGCAGGTTCAGGCAGTCATGGAGGCCGCCAAGGAAGTGGGCGCGCCGGTCATCTTGCAGGCCAGCGCGGGTGCCCGAAAATACGCCGGTGAGCCTTTCATCAAGCATTTGATCGAAGCCGCCTGCGAGGCCTACCCCAACATTCCGCTGGTCATGCACCAGGACCACGGCACCTCACCGCTGATATGCCAGGGCGCGATTGGCCTGGGCTTTGGCTCGGTCATGATGGATGGCTCCCTGATGGAAGACGGCAAGACACCCGCCAGCTTCGAGTACAACGTCAATGTGACCCGCAAAGTGGTCGACATGGCGCACGCCAGCGGCGTCACGGTAGAGGGCGAATTGGGTTGCCTGGGCAACCTGGAAACCGGCGAAGCGGGCGAAGAAGACGGCGTGGGTGCCGAAGGCAAGCTCGATCACAGCCAGATGCTGACGGACCCCGAAGAAGCCGCCGCCTTCGTCAAGGCCACCCAGCTGGATGCATTGGCCATTGCCATTGGCACCAGCCACGGTGCCTACAAGTTCAGCCGCCCACCCACTGGCGACATTCTGGCCATCAGCCGCGTTAAAGAGATTCACGCCCGCATCCCGAATACCCACTTGGTGATGCATGGCTCAAGCAGCGTGCCGCAGGACCTGCTCGCCATCATCAACCAGTATGGTGGCAAGATGAAGCAGACTTGGGGTGTGCCCGTGGCTGAGATTCAGGAAGCCATCAAACACGGCGTGCGCAAGATCAATATCGACACCGACATCCGCATGGCCATGACCGGCGCGGTGCGCAAGTTTCTGGCGGAGAACCCCGAAAAATTCGACGCTCGCGAATGGCTCAAACCCGCCCGCGAAGCTGCCAAACAAATCTGCAAGCAGCGCTATTTGCAGTTTGGCTGCGAAGGCCAGGGCAGCAAGATCAAGGGCAACAGCCTGTCGGTGGTGGCGGGGCAATATGCGCGCGGGGAGCTGGCGCAAGTCGTGCAGTAAAGACCCTCTGAACAGGGCTGCTCTTGCTCTTCGTCCAAGCCACCCTCGCGGTGGCTTTCAACTTATTGGAGGCCAAGCGGGAAGCAATCCACTTCAGCAAAGGCCTCGACGCTTTAAAAATCCCGGCATAATCTATTCATACACATCTAATGTGTATGACCAAAATCCTGGATCAAGGAGGACTTGTATGAGCACCCGAACCAATATCGTTCTAGACGACGACCTTGTCGCCCAGGCCATGGTGCGCGCGCGCGTCACCACCAAAAAGGCGGCCGTAGAGGCGGCGCTCAAGGCCTACGTGCGCAAGCCAGATTACTCGGGTTTGCTGGCCTTGCAAAGCACGGACCCGATTGACCCAGACTATGATCCCAGCGGGCCTTACGGATTGACACCAGAAGCGCTGGAGCGTCGGGGCTGGAAGACGTTTGAGGATGCCCGCCTTGCCATTGGCAGGCAAACCGATGCGTTGGTCAGCAAGGCGGTTAAAAAGCCAGTCAAACAGGTGAAAGCTGCGCCTGCTGATGGTTTCAAAACGCGCCGTAAAACTCGCGCCTTGACCCCAGCGTGATTGCCGATACGTCTGCGTGGATCGAGTTGTTGCGCTCCACGGGCTCGTCAGCCCACTTGCGGCTGCAGCGTGCGTTGCAGGGCGACGAGGTCTGCTGGATGCCGGAGGTCGTCTATCGCGAAGTGTTGCAAGGTGCCAGAAGCGTGCCGCACTTTATTGAGCTACAGCGTCTGCTGGACACCCTGCCGCCTTACATCAGCGACGATCCGTTCGCGCTGGCAAGTAGTGCCTCGCTGTTGTATGCCCGCTGTCGTTGGCAAGGATTTGCTGTACGCAGCCCCAACGATTGCCTGGTCGCCGCGTATGCGATTGAGGCGGATGAGCCTTTGTTGGTCCGAGACCGTGACTTCGCGCAAATTGCCCATATCGAACCCAAACTGAAACTGATCTGATGACCTCTCCAACTTCCCCATCAAGCCCGCTGAGCCCGCTAAACCCGTCAACTGCTGCCTTACACACTTCTGTGCTCACGTCGTTGACCCTTTTGGCCCGCGGCAAAGTCCGCGACAACTACGCGGTGGGCTCGGACCGCATCCTGATGGTGGCCAGCGACCGCTTGAGCGCGTTTGACGTCATCATGGGCGAGCCCATCCCCGGCAAAGGCGCGCTGCTCACGCAAATGGCGCTGTTCTGGTTCGACAAGCTTGGCCCCAACGGTCTGAACCTCTGCCCGATTCACCTGACCGGCGATGCGCCCGAAAGCGTGGTGACGGCCGCTGAAGTCCCGCAGGTTGCGGGCCGCTCCATGCTGGTCAAGCGCCTCAAGCCGCTGCCGGTGGAAGCCGTAGTGCGCGGCTACCTGGCAGGCAGCGGCTGGAAGGAGTACCAGCACAACAGCGCCGTGTGTGGCGTCAAGCTGCCCGCTGGTTTGAAGAACGCGTCCAAACTGCCTGAGCCCATCTACACCCCCGCCGCCAAGGCTGCTGTGGGCGATCATGACGAGAACATCACGTTCGAGAAAACGGTGGAGATGATCGGGCTGGACCTGGCAACGCGTGTGCGTGACATCAGCATCCAGCTCTACCAGGCCGCCTGCGACATCGCCATCAAAAAAGGCATCATCATTGCC
>JANOAP010000053.1:0-1530 GCA_031411175.1 Rhodoferax sp.
GGCACCAAATAAATACAGGTCAACTATCATCATCAGGCCCACACCCTGCCAGGAAAAGCGGGTGTACAGATTGCGCTCAATCCAGTCGTCCGGCGTGCCGTGACCATAACGGGTCATGGTTTCGGCGTTCTTTGACTCCACACGGTACAACTCGGCACCCTGGAACAGCACTTTCTTGATGCCGTACACATGGGGGCTGTGCGGGTCTTCAGCCTGCTCGCACTTGGCGTGGTGCTTACGGTGTATGGAAGCCCATTCTTTCGTTACCTGGCCCGTGGTGAGCCACAGCCAGAGCCGGAAGAAATGCGATGCGATGGGGTGCAGGTCAAGAGCCCGGTGCGCCTGATGACGGTGCAGGAACACGGTGACGCTAATCATGGTGACGTGGGTCATCGCCAGCGTAAACAAGATGATTTCCCACCAGGCAAGATTCCAGGTTCCGTGGGCAAGCCATTCAATAGCCGCGTTCAGCACAGTCCAATCAGGTAACAGCATGTAAGGGCGTCTCTCAACGAGGTTTAAAAATAATTTGCCGAGCGTTGTCACACTCAAGCTTTCTGATTTTACGGCTTTTGCGCTCCCGTGACCAGTCAAAGCCAGAAAATTAGCTAACTGCGCCTAAAAATCATCAATTCTTACAAATATTCTAGTTTTTTTGCCAAACTGCGGCGAAAAATCCATCGGTCTTATGCCGATGAGGCCACAAACGCAGGTATTTTTGGCCGCTTTCGCCACCGTGACACAGGCTGGGCGCAGCTTCTACCTTCAGATGGGACAGCACGTCGCCGACTTCAAGGGGGCTGAAGTCACTGTTACTGTCAGAGAAAGCCTGAGCAATGGCTTCGTTTTCCTGGGGCAATACGCTACAGGTGGCGTAGACCAGCCGACCACCGGACTTGAGCAACCGGGCCGCACTTTGCAAAATAGCGGCCTGCTTGACCGTCATCTCCTCCACCGATTGCATGGACTGACGCCATTTCAGGTCGGGGTTGCGCCGCAAGGTGCCCAGCCCCGAACAGGGCGCATCCACCAGCACCCGGTCTATCTTGCCGGACAGCCGCTTGACGCGGTCATCCCGCTCATGGGCGATGGCCGCCGGGTGCAGGTTGGACAAACCACTGCGCTTCAACCGTGGCTTGAGGGCATCCAGCCGGTGGGCGGAGGTGTCAAACGCATACAAACGCCCGGTGCTGCGCATGGCAGCGCCCAGCGCCAGCGTCTTGCCGCCCGCACCGGCGCAGAAATCAACCACCATCTCGCCACGCTTGGCATCCACCAGCATGGCCAGCAGTTGCGAGCCTTCGTCCTGGACCTCAAAGTCGCCACGGGTGAAGGCTTCCAGCTTGTTCAGCGCGGGTTTGCCCGCAATGCGCAGGCCCCAGGGTGAAAAGGGTGTGGGCACAGCCTTGATACCGGCCTTGGCCAGCTCTTTCTGAACGTCCGCGCGCTTGGCATTGAGCGCATTCACGCGCAGGTCCAGGCCCGCGCCCGCGTTGAGGCTTTCGACCAACGGCCAGAACTCGTCCTTCA
>JANOAP010000054.1:0-2745 GCA_031411175.1 Rhodoferax sp.
CTCCTGCAATTGCGCAATGGTGCGCAGCCTGGCCTCATCCATGTCGATCACCATCCTTGGATGATCAAGCCATCAGTTCAACCCCAAATTCGCCGCCTCGGGCTCATTTCTGGGTGGAAATACGCGTCCCCTTCAGGCTCAAACCTCGTTGGACAAGGCTCAAAATTGCAGATACGGCGCAAAATCAAGAAAAACTGTCTTTATGCAGGCTACATCCTTACCATAACAGGCAACCCCGAAGAACTGCTGTCCCGTTCAGGAGAATGATCGTGTGGAAAGACCCCATTGTTGAAGAAGTTCACGCCACTCGTGACGAGCATGCACGCGCCTTTCACTACGATGCAGACGCCACTTTTGCTGACCTGTTGAAAAGGCAGGCTACTCATGCCGAAGCGGGTATGTAGTTTGAGAGCTTTGCGCCACGCAGGCCCGTGGGCTGCATATCTCGAAACTTGCGGGTGTCGCGCCGCAATAGTGCTGCACTCGACCTCCGCGCTGCAATTCCATTGCCGTCGAAGAGTAACCAACGTTAACGCAAACCGAACGTTTGAACTCAGGGTAGCTGGCGGTAGCAAAGTTAACGAATAATTCCAGCGCCCTCAGTCCGTTGCAACATTGATGCAACCTGAGGCATGGTCTGCAGGGTCACAGAATGGTCGCATGCGGTGCCGTCAGCATTCACTGCCAAGCACACATACTCATAGCTGCCAAAAAGTTTACCGCTAGGCTTTCGTGTTTGCATAAGCTTCAGTGGAACCAAGTGCTTTGGGCAAACCAATTGTTTGTCTTCGTCTCCCAAGTGTTGGCGTACACGGGTATGGGTTTCGTTAACGATCGTTTCTTTCTCCCAGGTTGCCCGCCGTACTTCTTTAGGTGTGTCAAAGTCTGCGCTATCAGGGCGTACGATGCTGGAGCGTTCTTTGCTGGGATCAAGTGTGATGTTGGGACACGGATTTCTCTTGATGTTCGTGCAACGCCAATAGAAGTTACGTTTATTGCTGGTGACATTCAAGGCGCCCTGAACGATCTGCATAGCTTCGCCGCATTGGGGGCATTTTTTTTCAGACAGTATGCCGACGTTGGCACTTAATTCGTCGTCATCCAGATCATGCACGTCTAGCTCGTGGGCCCGGTCTTTGAATTCTTGCGCTGCTCGGGTGGCATTGGCTTCTTCCATCGCTTTGCGCAGGCTATCGCGTTCAGCCTCAATTTCTCGAAGGCGTGCAGCATCAGTCTCACTGCGCCTTCCATCCCGTTGGAATTTGGCTGCAAGATCACGTTCTTCTTCGGCCAAATTCTGCGCAGTGCCAAACATGTGGTCTGCGACACCTGACACGACCCGAGTGGCTGCTTTGCCAAAAGACGAGTTGTCGATCTCACGAAGAATCTCGCGTACCAGCGTGCCCCCAACACCAACTAGCTCTTTGGCCAAAGCCTTGGCCCCAGAAAAAAGTGCATCCAGAAATCGCATTGTGTCTCTCCCTGCTATGTTTCAGGCACCATCGGCTCGACAAGGTTTAGTGCATCCAAATGAAGCTATAAGGCAATCCGCTAAATAGCTCCGGAAAATCCGCAAGCGCACCCGGCCTTACGAAGATATTTTCGATCCACGAGTCAGTAAAAACTCTCAAACACCTCGCTCAACCGCTCCACATATTGCCGCTTCTGAGCTGCATCAATAAAACTTGCCTCAAAACTGTTGCTCGCCAGCGTGTACGCGTGCTGCGCCGAGAGCCCCAGTGCAGCAAACGTCTGCGTGAAGTTCTCGTTGATATAGCCACCAAAGTACGCGGGGTCGTCCGAGTTCACGGTGGCCACAATGCCTGCATACAGCATCTGGCCAATGTTGTGGTGCTTCAGGTCAGGAAACACGCACAGCTTCAGGTTGGACAGCGGGCACACCGTCAGCGGGATTTTGTCGTGCGCCAGCCGCTGCATCAGCGCCGCATCCTTGATGGCCTGCACACCATGGTCGATGCGCTCGACCTTCAGAACGTCCAGCGCGCTCCAGATGTAGGCGGGGGGCCCCTCTTCCCCGGCGTGGGCAACCAGGCGAAAGCCCAGCTCGCGGCAACGGGCAAACACTTTTGCAAATTTTTCGGGCGGGTGGCCCATTTCGCTGGAGGCCAGGCCAATGCCCACAATTTTGTCGCGGTAAGGCAGGGCCTGCTCCAGCGCCTCAAAGGCTTCTGCTTCGCTGAGGTGGCGCAAAAAGCACAGGATCAGCGAAGCGGTCATGCCGAACTGCGCCTGCGCATCAACGCACGCGCGGTGCAGGCCGTTGATGACCAAGCCAGAGTCCAGGCCGTGCCCGGTGTGGGTCTGGGTGTCAAAGAATATTTCGGCGTGCAGCACGTTGTCGTCGGCGGCACGCTTCAAGTAAGCGTGCGTCATGTCGTAGAAGTCTTGCTCTGTTTTAAGCACCAGGGTGCCCTGGTGATAGATGTCCAGAAAGCTTTGCAGGTTGTCAAACACATACGCGCTGCGCAGCGACTCAACATCGGGATACGCAAATTGCACCCCGTTGCGCTGCGCCAGGGCAAAGATCAACTCGGGCTCCAGCGAGCCTTCGATATGCATGTGCAGCTCGGCCTTGGGCATGCGACGCAACAGCTCGGGCATACGTTCTGGCGCGACCGGTTTCACGCGGAATTTTGAGGGGTTCATCAACACACTCCAAAAGTAATGCCAAGATGTTTCAGATGTCTGCGGTAGGCGGACGACGCCTTGTCTGCGACCGTGTGC
>JANOAP010000055.1:0-4847 GCA_031411175.1 Rhodoferax sp.
ACACGTGGTCGCGCGCATAGCCGATGGCATGGTCGACCAGATCTTCGGTGAGGTGGTAACCCTGCTCGGGTGTAGCGGGTGGGTCGATGTAATGTTGGTCGTGCACCAACTCGGGCCGGTACTGGTCGGTCTCGCCTTGCAGGAAACCATAGAAGTGGTCAAACCCCTTCGCCAGCGGCCAGTTGTGAAAGGGACCTGCAGGACCAGTTTCATGCATCGGGGCAAGGTGCCACTTGCCTACCATGTAAGTGCCAAAACCCTGCTCACGCAGGATCTCCGCCAGCGTGGCAGCCGAGCGCGGAATGGCACCACGCATGTTCGGAAAGCCGGTGTCAAAGTTGGAAATGGCGCGCATGCCCACGGCGTGGTGGTTGCGGCCCGTCAGCATGCAGGCCCGTGTGGGGGAACACAGCGCCGTGGTGTGGAAATTAACAAAGCGCAGGCCCCCATCGGCCAGGCGATTCAGGTTGGGTGTGGCTATGGTTGAGCCATAGCTGTTGAAGTGGGCAAAGCCAACATCGTCAAACACCACGACCACGACATTGGGCGTTCCTGATACCGGGTTTGGCGCAGGAGGCCACCAGGGCGTGGACTCAGCGATGGTGCGACCGATCTGGCCACCGAAACGGGGTTCATTCATAGTGCATCCTTCATTCCGGTTTGATGTCTGCCGCCTTGATCACGGCACCCCAGGCTACGACGTCGTCACGCACCGTCTGCGCAAATTGTTCCACCGTTTTGACAGGTGGTTCAGGCATATTGAGCGCGGTAAAGCGGGCCCGCATGTCTGGCAATTGCAGGATGCGGTTGACCTCTTCGTTGAGGCGGCGCACGATAGGCATGGGGGTGCCAGCCGGGGCAAACATGGCATACCAGGCATCTACGTCGAACTTGTACCCGGCCTCCGTCATGGTGGGCAGATCAGGCAGCGCAGGCCCGCGCCGCGTGCCACTGCATACCAGGGGCCGGAGCTTGCCGGAGCGAATATGAACCAATGAGGTGGTCGAATCAACATAGCCAATATTGATTTGCCCACCCACCAGATCATTGAGAATCAGCGGCACCGTCTTATAGGGCACGTGGTTCATTTTGAGCCCGGCCTGCATCTTCAGCGCCTCCATGGCCAGGTGCCCACCTGACCCGACACCCCAGGAGCCGTAGTTGTATTTGTTGGGGTTGGCTTTGACCAAATCAACAAACTCTCGCAAGGTTTTGGCGGGGAAGTCGCTGGTGACCACCAGCAGGTTGCCGCCTGCACCGATTTGGGCAATGGGCTGCAAGTCCCTCAGCGCGTCATAGGGAAGCTTGGGAATCAGCGCATGGTTGACCGCCACCGCAGCGGCATAGGTAAACAGCAGCGTGTGCCCATCAGCCGGGGCCTTGGCCACCGCGTCATTGCCAAAGATGCCGTTGGCCCCTGGCTTGTTGTCAATGAGAAAGGGCTGCTTGAAAGTCTTGGCCATGTAGTCGGCAAACAGGCGCGCAAAGGTGTCCGTAGGCCCACCGGCACCCGATGGCACCACCAGGCGTATGGGCTTGCTCGGCCAGTCGGCGCTTTGGGTCCATCCCCAGGGGCTGACCAGCGCACCCACGGCTGCGGTCAGCAACTGTCGTCGCTTCAGAAAATTCAGGTTGCGTGCAAAAAACATAGATACCTCCAGTTGTGAATTCTATGCCATCCTATTATAATAGGTACATACAGGTAAACCCCAGTTCCGAGATCAGCCATGCAAAACATGTCCACTCCCGTTCCCTACCGACTGCTCGGCGGCCCCGGCTCGCCCTACTCACTGAAAATGCGCGCCATCCTGCGCTATCGTCGGCTGCCGCACCACTGGATCGTGCCCAACGGCTACATATCAAGCGGTGGCGAGTTGCGCCAGGCTGGCAAGCGTGTCATTCCGGTGCTGCAATACCCTGAGGGCACTTATTGGGCTGACACCACGCCCCTGGCGTATGAGCTGGAGGCCCGCCACCCGGGGCAGCGGTCCATCATTCCAACCGACCCAGGCCAGGCCTTCCTGAGCCATCTCATAGAAGACATGGCCGATGAACTCCTGGTCACGTCCATGTTTGACCTGCGCTGGGGATCGGTTGAAGACCAGCAGTTTTGCGCGCGGCGCCAGCTCTCGGGCTGGATGTCGCCGCTTTCTGCTGATGAGTTGGAAAAGCGGATGCTTGAGTTCACTGCGCGCCAGACCGGCTTGCGAGCCGATCTGGTGGTGGGTGACAACCACGCCATCCTGATGGACCTCTACACCCGCGTTCTGGCGGTGATCGAAGGCATGCTGGACCACTCGCTGTTTCTATTTGGCGGTCGCCCTTCGCTGGCTGACTTTGGTCTTTATGCGCAGCTGTGCCAGTGCGCCATTGACCCCTCGGCAACGGCCATCATGCGCGCCACCGCCCCGCGCACCTTTCAGTGGACGCAAACACTCGACGACGGCTCGGGCATTGAGGGTGAATGGGCTGCGGCTGACGCACCTGGCCCTGCCGTTGAGGCCATGCTGCAACTGGCGGGCGAGTACTACCTGCCATTTCTGCGAGCCCATGCGCAGGCAGTTGCTGACGGCGCTGAAATATTTACCGCCCCGTCAGGGGGACGTACCTGGCAAGGCCGTCCCGAGCGCTACAAACTCAAATGCCTGATCTGGCTGCGGCGCGAGCTGGCCGGCATGCCTGTAGCGTCGCGCGATGCGATCCGCCCACTGTTGCAAGCGCATGGCTGCTGGGATGCACTGCAGGCTGATCATCTTGACAAACAGCCTGTACCCCCCATGGCACCCATGTGATGAAGAGTTCTCAACCGCAGCCCCGATCGTCCGTGCCTCTTTTTGCGCAGGTACGTGATGCACTGCGTGAGCATATTCTCGGCGGGAGTCTGTCGGCTGGCAGCAAGCTGCCGTCTGAAGGCGAGCTGGAAGCTGCTTACGGCGTCAGCAGAATCACAGTGCGCCAGGCGCTGGCCGACCTGCATGCCTCGGGCCTGATTGAAAAAGTGAATGGCAAGGGCAGCTTCGTCAAACGGCCTGATCCACCTCGGGGCTTGGGGCCATTGACCGGGTTTTACGAAATCATGCGCAGACGCGGGCACACGGCATTGGGCAAGGTGTCAGCCATCAGGCACACCCAGGCCAGTCCGCAAGTGGCCACCAGCCTGAAAATTCCTGTGAGCTCACCCGTGAGTGCCGTCACCATCATGCGCATGGTGGATGGCGAGCCCTATGCCCGGCACATCGCTTATGCCAGCGCCGGGTTGATTGAACGATTGGTCCAGGAAGACCTGGAGACCAATGACCTCATCACCATCGCGCAGGAAAGGCTGGGTTACCGCCTGGACCATTCCGACCTGGATATCAGCGCTGATGTTGCCGATGCTCGGGTGGCCAAGAGCCTGGGCATCGCACCGGGCGCGCCCGTACTCAGGCTGTGCATTACCAGCGTGGACGCACGAGGCGTGCCGCTGATCTTCAGCGAATTTTTGGGCCGGGGTGACCGATTTCACTACCAGCTTACGGTCAAGCGCTAAGTTAGAGACTGAAGGCTGGCCGCAACGCCATCGCCTCACGCCACCGCCGCAGGTTGGCATGCTCTTCACTCGGTTTGATGCGTACTACACGCGCAAAATCTACCGCCACCACGGCGGTGATGTCGGCGACGCTGAACTGTCCGGCAGCAATGAACTCACGCCCTTCCAGGCGTTCATTCAGCGTCACCATGAACTGCTGAACACGGGCCAACCCGCGTAGGCCCAACTCGGGAATCTGCGGGTAGTCCACCGGGCCGGGCAGTGCCCGGTTGGCCATGGCCGGCACGCTGTTGCGCAGCGCTTCGGCAATTGCCAGCAGCCCTTCAAATTCTGCCCGCCAGTTCCAGCTGGCGATATCAGCCTTGTCCAGCGCCGTGCTGCCCAGCAACGGGGGTTGTGGAAAACGGGCCTCGGTGTAAGCAGCAATGGCCGCGTTGTCGGTGAGCAGCAATCCTTCTTCGGTGCGCAGTGCTGGCACGGTGCACTGCGGGTTGATGGCCCGGTAAGCGGCAGCAAATTGCTCGCCGGTGCGCAGGTCCACCTGCACCGTCTCATGCGGTACGCCCTTTTCAGCCAAAAGGATGCGGGCGCGGCGCGGGCTGGGCGCGGTGGTGCAGTCGTACAAAGTGATCATGATTTTCCCTGTTGGTCAAAGTCGCTGGCAGCATGGCGTTCGGGCAACTGACTTTCCGGCTTGCCCCAGGTGCGGTTAACCATGCGGCCCCGTTTCACCGCAGGGCGCTGGGCAATCTGGTCGGCCCAGCGCAGCACATGGGTGTAGGCCTGCACTTGCAAAAATTCACCGGCTTCATAAAGCTGGCCCTTGGCCAACAGGCCGTACCAGGGCCAGACCGCCATGTCGGCAATGGTGTACTCATCACCCGCCAGGTAAGGGCTTTCCGCCAGGCGACGATCCAGCACGTCCATCTGGCGTTTGACTTCCATGGCAAAGCGGTCAATCGGATATTCCATCTTGGTTGGCGCGTAGGCGTAAAAATGGCCGAAACCGCCACCCAGGAAAGGCCCACTGCCCATCTGCCAGAACAGCCACGACAGGCATTCAGCACGAGCAGCATCATCAGCGGGCAAGAAGGCAGCAAACTTTTGCGCCAGGTGCAGCAGGATGGCACCCGACTCAAACACCCGTATCGGCGTGGGCCCGCTGCGGTCCAGCAGCGCCGGTATTTTGGAGTTGGGATTGACCGCCACAAATCCACTGCTGAACTGTTCGCCATCGGTGATGCTGATCAGCCAGGCGTCGTACTCGGCACCGGTGTGGCCCTGAGCCAGCAACTCCTCCAGCATCACGGTAACTTTG
>JANOAP010000056.1:0-8979 GCA_031411175.1 Rhodoferax sp.
CTGGTGGCCGTGGAGCCGATGTACGGCGAGAGCCAGCTCGCCCGCGCGCTGATCGCCGCGGAGGCGGAGAACATCAAGCCCGTGATTGCGCTGAACAAGAGTGATCTAACCGCCCCCTTCAAGCAGGCATGGGATAGGCTGGGTGCCTACAGCAACATGGGCTACATCTTGCTGCCGCTGGCCCTGAAACCCCAGTCCGACACGGCCACCGTGCCAGCGCATTCGCTGGACGAACTGCTGCAAGGCAAGACCACGCTGGTGCTGGGCCCGTCGGGTGCGGGTAAGAGCACGTTGATCAACTTGCTGGCACCCGGTGCACTGGCGCAGACCGGCGAGATTTCCCAGGCGCTGAGTGCAGGCAAACACACCACCACCAGCACCACTTGGTACTGGGTCGACCGGGGCATGGACGATGAAAAATCCACGGCGTTAATTGATTCCCCCGGCTTTCAGGAATTTGGCCTGAACCACATCGACCCCGCGCAACTGGCGGCCTACATGCCGGATATCAAGCCCCATGTGGCGAACTGCAAGTTCTACAACTGCACGCACCTGCACGAACCCGGCTGCGGTGTGATGGCTGCGGTTTCCAAAGCCGAAATACCTGCCAGCCCCCAAGAAATAAGTTCTAACCGCTATAAAATATATAGCGATTTGTTTGCCGAGCTAAGTCAGTCACGCTACTGACGCAACGCTGACCCGGGCCACTACGCGGTGGTGGTGATGCGGGTCAACGCCTGCAGCAAGGCATCACATTGCTGAGGTGTGCCCACGCTGATGCGCAGATATTGTTCGATGCCCGGCAACTTGAAGTGGCGCACCAGCACGGCCCGCTCACGCAGACTGGTCGCCAGCTGAGCCGCATCATGCCCCGGATGCCGGGCAAACACAAAGTTGGCCTGTGATGGCAAAACCTCGAAACCAAGGTCTTCCAGCTGAAGCACCAGCCCTTCACGGGTATGAATGACCTGGGCACAACACCGCTCGAAGTAAGCCTGATCTTCATAGGCGGCCACACCACCCGCAAGGGCAAGGCGGTCCAGCGGATAGGAGTTGAAGCTGTTCTTGACGCGCTCCAGCGCCTAAATCAGGTGGGCTTGCCCGCAAGCAAAGCCAATGCGCAACCCGGCCAGGGAGCGTGACTTGGACAGGGTATGGACCACCAGCAGATTCGGGTAGCGGTCAATCAGGGCGATGGCGCTTTGCCCACCGAAATCCACATAGGCTTCATCCACCAGCACCACGCGCTGCGAATGCATCTGCAACAGGCGTTCAATGTCAGCCAGCGGTATGCCCATGCCGGTGGGCGCATTCGGGTTGGCAATGACCACCCCGGCCACCGGCGTGTGGGTTTGACGCGCCGTACAAGCAAAAGCTGCCACGTCAACACGCATCTGCGCATCAAGCGCTACCCGCTCGAACGCAATGCCGTACAACCCGCAGTAGACCTGGTAAAAGCTGTAGGTGATGTCCGGCATCAGCAGCGGACAATCGTGCTGGAAGAAGGTGAAGAAGGCATGGGCCAGCACTTCGTCGGAGCCATTGCCCGCAAAAACCTGGTTCGCCTGAATGCCGTGGTGCGCAGCAACCGCCTGCCGGAAAGCCAGTGCCTGCGGGTCGGGGTACAGCTGCAAGCCTTGCTGGGCCGCTGCGGCTATGGCGGCGACCACCCTGGGGGAAGGTGGGTACGGGTTCTCGTTGGTATTGAGTTTGACGAGGCCCTCTATCTTGGGCTGCTCACCCGGCACGTAAGGCACGAGGCCCTGCACCACCGGGCTGACAAGTGAGGACGTGTTGGCCAAAATTTTTATCCCAACAACCGCGCCAGGGTCAACAACGCCAGCAACAGCATCCACATCACCACGGAACGCCACACCAGGCCTACGATGCTCCGCAAATGCGCCAGCTGCGGCTCTTGACCGGGCGACGTCGCTCCGAGATCCTGCGGGCTTTCTGATGATCGCAAAGGCGCGCCACCCAGGCTGACATTCACGGCACCCGATGTGGCCGCGAGAATCACGCCATCATTGGTGCGGCCCGCGCGCTGCGCGTAGTTGCGCCAGGCATCAATGGCGTCTTCAAAACTGCCCACCACGGCAAAGCCAAGCGCAGTGATGCGGGCCGGTAACCAGTCAATCACATACCAGGCGCTGGCTGCCACACCTTGCAGCGCCGGGCTGACCGGCTGGTAATGGGTCTTGCTCTGGTGCTTCCAGTAGCGGGCAACGAACTCGCTCAGACGGTAGAGCACCGCCCCGGCCGGCCCCAGGCCAAAGGCGGCCAGCACCGAGAACCATCCCAGCACGCCGAACACGTGGCGGTGCGCCTCGATCACCGAGTGTTCAATCACGTGCCGGACAATTTCGCTGCGCGGCAGGGCGCTGGCATCGACCTGCTGCCACTGCGCCAGCAGTTCGCGCGCCAGGGGCTCGTCGCCAGACTCCAGAGCGTCGCGGATATCGGTGAAATGATGGCTAAACTGCCTGAACCCCAGCGTGACATACAGCAGGGCAATGCTCCAGATCACCGCGGCCGGCCAACCCAGCGTGGCCACCAGAAGCCAGTGCACGGCCAGCGAAATGAGCGTGGGCGCACCCACAGCAAAGCCCCACGCCAGCCAGCCATGGTGGGGCCGCCCGGCATCAAAATTTCTGCTGGCCCAACGCACCCAGGCACGCAGGGCAGCGTGAATGGGGTTGCCCCGAGTCAGCGGGCGTGCCTGCTCCAGCAACAGGGCAAGCAAGATAGCGGAAAAACTCATGCTGCAATCATAGCGGCCCGATGTGGCACTGCCTCTGCCGCAAATGCCTTGAAACACATTTCCGGGAAGGCAGGTCAGGCCGACAGGAAACGGTAAAAGTTGCGCAGCATGCCGGCAGTCGCGCCCCAGATGAAGCGCTGCCGGGCCGGGTTGCGACTCTGGTCCATGTAGGGCATCGACAGCCACTCACGCTGACGCCCGTCGTGGTCAACCACGTGATGGCGGTGATTGGAAGGGTTCATCAGGAAAGCCAGTGGCACTTCAAACACGTCAGCCACTTCGTTGGCATTAGGGGTTATCACACAATCAGGTTGCACCAGGGCAACCACCGGCGTGATGATGAACGAGCTGCCCGTGACATAGACGGACAGATGGCCCAGCACGTCCACAAAGCGCGGGTCCAGCCCCACCTCTTCCTGCGCTTCACGCAAGGCCGTGGCGGCCTCATCCGCATCGTCTTCATCGGCCTTGCCCCCAGGAAACGCAATCTGGCCCGAGTGCGTGGATAAATGGGCAGTGCGCTCGGTCAGCAGCACCATGGGCTCATCGCGCATGACAATCGGCACCAGGACAGATGCATGCATGCTGGGCCGGTCGGAATAGCGGCCTTCCTCGTTGAAGTCAGGCTTCCACACGGGTGGTGCGACAAACCGCCGACGCAGGGCGTCCGGTGTCAAATGCAGGCTGGAGACGGCGGGCAGGTGCGAGTCCACCGCAGTGACCGCCACTTTCAGCGGATCAAAGTTCGGCAATTTGGATAGCGGCGTGAAGGGCTGGCTCACAATGGGCTCGCTGGGTGACCCGGTCAAAAAGCGGTTAAGAGGCGGTTAAAAGTATTCACGGGCATCTGGGCGACCTGACTCGCAAGCCTGCCCCGGATGCAGGGCCCAGAAAGCAAAAAACCGCCACAGTTTCAAGCTGCAGCGGCTTTTTGCAAAGACGGATCGCTTTACGCGGTAGCCGTCTTTTTGGCTGGCAATTTCTCCTTGATACGGGCCGACTTGCCACTGCGGTCACGCAGATAGTACAGCTTGGCGCGGCGTACATCGCCACGGCGCTTGACTTCAATGCCGGCGATCAGCGGGCTGTAGGTCTGGAACGTGCGCTCCACGCCTTCGCCACTGGAAATCTTGCGGACGATGAAACCGCTGTTGAGGCCGCGATTGCGCTTGGCAATCACAACGCCTTCGTAGGCCTGCACACGCTTGCGGGTGCCTTCAACCACGTTGACGTTCACGACGACGGTGTCGCCGGGCGAAAAATCAGGGATGGTTTTGCCAAGACGAGCAATTTCTTCCTGCTCAAGGGTTTGAATCAGATTCATGGTTTCCTCAAATGATCTTGTACGCGCCAGCGTCGGGATGACGCAAAAGGCTTCGGTGGCACTTGACGAATCTAGGCAGTGAAGCGGCCGGACAGAGGATCGGATAGCTTTCTATTATAGCAATTTCTGCGGCTACTGACCTCGAGCCGCCTTGGCCGCTATGACTTACCCGGCCAGAACGGCTTCGTCCTGCGGGCTCAAATGCCCTTGCTGGCGCGCCTGGAGAATCAGGTCGGGCCGGTGCAAGGCGGTCAGTTTGAGCCGTTGATCCCTGCGCCAGCGCTCAATCTGGACGTGGTGGCCCGACAGCAGCACGTCCGGCACGGCCTTGCCACTCCAGTCTTCCGGGCGGGTGTAGTGCGGGCAATCGAGAAGGCCGTCCAGTTCAGGGTTGAAGCTGTCTTCCCGGTGGCTGGCTTCATCACCCAGCACGCCGGGCTGAAGACGCGCCACAGCATCGAGCAAGGCCATGGCAGCGATCTCGCCACCCGAAAGGATGAAATCCCCCAGGCTGATCTGCTCCTCAACGCAGTCATCGATAAACCGCTGGTCAATGCCTTCATACCGGCCGCAAACCAAGATCGCCCCGGCGCTGCTTGCCCATCGTTGCACGTCTGCATGTTTGAGCGGTTTGCCGATAGGCGAGAAAAGAACAACCGGTGCGTGCTCCACCCGCGACGCACGAATGGAACTCACGCACTGCGCCAGCGGCTCGGCCATCATCACCATGCCGGGGCCGCCACCATAGCAACGGTCATCAACCCGGCGGTAATTGCCTTGTGCAAAGTCGCGGGGATTGGCAAGCCGGACATCGACCTGCCCCGACTCGAACGCACGGCGTGTGATGCCGTGCGTCAGCAGCGGCGCGAACAGTTCCGGGAACAGGGTAACAACGTCAAATCGCATGACTGCAAACCGGCGACCGGTCTCAATAGTCGGGTTGCCAGTCCACTGTGATCTGGCGCTTTTCCAGACTCACGTCGTCTACATAGGCAGCGACAAAAGGAATCATGCGCTCCAGCGCTTTGCCGTCTTCTTCATACGCCATGACCAGGACGGTCTGGGCACCGGTTGACAGCAACTCTTTGACCTCACCCAGCGCGATGCCTTCACGGTTCACCACATTCAGGCCGATCAGATCGACCCAGTAGTACTCGTCTTTTTCAGCGGTGGGGAAACTGGCCCGCGATACAAAAATGCGGGCACCGCGCAAGCTCTCTGCGGCATTGCGGTCGTCAATTTCCTGCGCAGTGGCAACCACCGTATCGGAATGCGTTTTGGCTTCCCGGATAAGCAGTTTGAACACGCCTGTAAAGGTTTTTGCACCTTTCTCAGACGGCAGTATGAACCAGCGTTTGGAAGAAAACAGTGCCTGCGGATCAGCACTGTGAGACAGGACCTTGAACCAGCCCTTGATGCCCCAGGCATCTGCGATGCGCCCGACTTCGATGGCGTCCGCTGGCAATTCAGCGGACTCTAGGCCGGGCAGCACCTTAAATTGATCAGGCTGCTTTTTTGGCAGCTTGATCGATCAGACGCTCAACCGTAGGCGAAGCCTGTGCGCCAACGCCCTTCCAGTAGGTCAGGCGATCCTGTGCAATGCGGATGCTCTCTTCGTTGGCTTTCGCGATCGGGTTGTAAAAACCAATGCGCTCAATGAAACGGCCATCGCGACGAGTGCGCTTGTCGGCAACAACAATATTGAAAAAGGGGCGTGCTTTAGCACCGCCACGGGCAAGACGAATAACAACCATGATGAATCCAAACTTAAGGCTGAATTCCACCGTGATGCAACCAGAGTAGATACATTGGCATCACCGTAGAATTCAATATTCGATTCTGGGTTTGAGACACGCGACTAGACCACCCGGCCAGCGGCACCCTGAATAGCCCGCTATCATAACATTTCCACATAACGTTTTCCATCTGACCGATTCCACGATGACCATCATTCGAGCCAGCCGAGAAGAAGATTTGCCCGCGATCACCGCCATCTATGCCCACCATGTGCTGCACGGCACAGGAACATTTGAGACCGAACCGCCATCGGAAACCGACATGACGGCGCGCCGTGCCGACGTGCTGTCCAAGGGTCTGCCTTACATCGTGGCAGAGGCCGAGCTGGACGGCAAAAAGCAGATTCTGGGCTTCGCCTATTGCAACTGGTTCAAGCCTCGCCCTGCCTACCGCTTTTCAGCCGAAGATTCGGTTTACGTGGCCAATGGCCTGCATAGCAAGGGCATGGGACGGGCGCTGCTGGCCGAACTCGCGCTGAATGCCGAGAAGGCCGGCGTGCGCAAACTGATTGCAGTGATTGGTGATTCCGCCAACGCAGGTTCGGTGGGTGTGCATCGCTCCGTGGGGTTCACGGACGTGGGCATCCTCAAGTCCTGCGGCTGGAAGTTCGGGAAGTGGCTGGACGTGGTCTTGATGGAGAAACCTCTGGGCCTGGGTGACTCCACCCCACCGCCACAATAGAGGGCTATGAAAAATAAAACCCTCGCGGCCTGGCTGAGTTTTGTGGGCGGGCCGCTGGGCCTGCACCGTTTCTACCTGTGTGGTACTGGAGACCTGCTTGGCTGGGCATTGCCCATACCCACCGCGCTGGGGCTCTATGGCATTCAGCGGGTCAAGCAGTATGGGCTGGACGACCCCTGGAGCTGGGCGCTGATTCCACTGTTGGGCTTCACCATTGCGGGTTGCGCCCTGACCGCCATCGTTTACGGCCTGATGACACCGGAGAAGTGGAACGCCAGATTCAACGCTCAGGCAGTTGGCACCTCGACAGCAGGCAATACCAACTGGCTGACGATTGTTGCCGTGGTCGTCTCACTGATGGTGGGAGCCACCGTGTTGATGTCCAGCATTGCCTACAGCTTTCAAAGCTACTTTCAATACCAGGTGGAAGAAGCCCGCAAGATTTCGCAATAAGTTTGGACCACGGCCCGAGAATCCTTGAGACGAACTACTCCAAGTTTTGCAGCGCTAAAAAAGCTGAAGACTGAGCCAGTAGGCTACGGTGGCCACGAAAGCACTGGCCGGTATGGTGAATATCCAAGCCCAAACAATGTTGCCGGCAACGCCCCAGCGCACTGCGCTCGCACGCCTGGCTGAGCCCACCCACGATCGCGCCCGTAATGGTGTGCGTGGTGGACACCGGAATGCCCAGCGCCGTAGCCAGAAACAGTGTGACGGCCCCTCCGGTCTCGGCGCAAAAACCACCTACCGGTTTGAGCTTGGTAATCTTTTGCCCCATGGTCTTCACAATGCGCCAGCCACCAAACATGGTGCCAGCGGAGATCGCGACGTAACAACTGAGCACGGCCCACGCGGGCGGTAATTTGTCTTCTGTCGCCGCGTAGCCGGTGGCGATCAACATGAGCCAAATCAGACCAATGGTTTTTTGCGCGTCATTGCCGCCATGGCCCAGGCTGTAAGCCCCGGCTGAAACTAATTGCAGCCTGCGAAACCAACGGTCCACTTTGGATGGTGTGGCCCGCCTAAACCCCCAGGCCACCAGCAGCATCATCAGCGAGCCCAGCAAAAATCCCAGGAGTGGTGAAATAAAAATGAAAACAATGGTTTTCATGATGCCCGAGGTGATGAGCGAACCGGTGCCCGCCTTGGCAATCACAGCGCCCACAATGCCGCCAATCAGCGCGTGGGACGAACTGCTGGGGATGCCGTAATACCAGGTGATGAAATTCCAGGTGATGGCACCGACCAGCGCACCAAATACCACGTGGGTATCCACAATGCCGGGCTGCACAATGCCCTTGCCGATGGTGGCCGCGACACTGACACCAAACACAAAATACGCCACAAAGTTGAAGGCTGCGGCAAACAGAACGGCCTGGCCCGGCCTGAGAACGCCTGTGGAAACCACGGTGGCAATGGAGTTGGCCGCGTCGTGAAAACCATTCATGAAGTCAAAAGCCAGTGCCAGAAACACCAGCAGCACGACAACCCAGAGGGCAGTTTGTACGCCTTGCATACCGCGCCTCGACCTAGCTGTTTTCGAGGATCACACCCTCGATCAGGTTGGCCACATCCTCGCACTTGTCGGTCACCGTCTCCAGCAGCTCGTAAATCGCCTTGAGCTTGATCACCTCGCGCACATCGGGCTCCTCGCGGAACAGTTTGCTCATGGCGGAGCGCATCACCCGGTCCGCGTCCGACTCCAGACGGTCAATTTCTTCGCAGGTTTTGAGCGCTGCCTCGGCCACTTTGGGGTCCGCAATTTTTTCCAGCAAATAAACAGCGTCCTTGACGCGTTCACAGCACTTCACGCTCAGGTCCGTCAGGCGCGTGATCTCCTCGGTCATGTGGCGCACGTCGTACAGGGCCATGGTTTCGGCTGAGTCCTGAATCAGGTCGGCCACATCGTCCATGGTGTTGATCAAGGAGTGGATCTGCTCCCGGTCAATCGGCGTAATGAATGTCTTGTGCAGCAGCTTGTTAACATCGTGGGTAATACGGTCCGCTGCTCGCTCGGCATTGTCAACATCGCGGTTGTATTGCTCACGCAGATGCGGATCACTGTAATTGGCCACCAGTTGCGAAAACGCACGGGCCGCTTCCACAATGCGGTCGGCATGCTGGTTGAACATTTCGAAGAAATTGCCTTCGCGCGGCATTAATTTGCCAAACAGCATGAGCCGCTCCTGGATACAGTGATGTCAAAAAAATGACAGAAATATGACAAAGTGTAACCGCGGCACACATCACAAAGCAGGCCCCGGCCTCCGTATCAACCGCCGGGTCAGGCCCCCGGAAGATGAAATAAACCGCGCCCACCATGCACATACCCGTCCAAACGTAGCCCAGCCGGAAGGGCTCATCCATGTAGATCATGGCAAATGGCACAAACGCCGCCAGCGTGATCACCTCCTGC
>JANOAP010000057.1:0-2938 GCA_031411175.1 Rhodoferax sp.
CCCGCAATGCCGATGTCTCGGTTGGGTGAATACATCGTGGAGTTCGCTGCATTGCTGGGAGCAGAGAACAAGCCGGTATTTCGCGGTATCAAAAAAAAGAGCACTGGCTTGCGCGCATATACGCCGCCAGATCGCACGCCCTACTGCCGAGCCAGCATCAAGGAAGCAAAGGTCGACCAAACTAGTAAGTCGGCACGACACCTTCATGCGATCGAGGCGATGCTTGGCGAGGATGCCATCGCCGAAGCTCAGATTCTGGACGAAAACGACAATGTCATCTACTCAGTCTTCGGCCAAAAGCGAGAGGATGAAAATGCGGACCGATTATTCCAAGAGGGTTGGGTTGATGGTGTGGTAACTGGCCTGGTCGGTGCCGACGACACGATGCACCTACACCTTCGAGATCATTTTGATCGGGGCTTGAAGCTCAACATTCGAGACGAGGTTCTTGCTCGGGACATCTTGACCCACTTCCGGATCGGAAGCGTCCGCTTGCTTGTCCGCGGCACTTGGATCAGGACTGAAAACGGATGGTCACCTGAGGCATCGAAATGCACAGTTCAGCGGTTTGAAGCCTTAGAAGATACACCGATCAGCCAGATTTTTGCTGCTGCTGCACGCGTAAAAGGGAACGGATGGCGTGAACTTACTGACCCAATCGCCAACTGGGAAGACATTCGGGGGCTCCATTGAAAGCATTGCCAAAAGTCATTCTTGTTGACGCGAATTTCATCGTCGCGTACGTCTCACCAAAGACGAATTCTGATGACCGAGCCCGTATTCATCACTTCATGGACGGCGCAGAAAAAGCGAAGTCGAAGATTGTGTTTCCGATGCCAGCAATTGCGGAGTTTTTGGTAGGAGCGGATCTCGCTGGGGTTGAGTTTCTAAACCGCTTAGACCGAAAGACTTTCTTGGTGATGGCCGACTTCAATCGTGCTGCAGCTTTTGAGCTTGCACAGATTGACCGTGCAGCACTGAACACAGGTGACAAGAAAGACGAAACGATTGCACCCTGGCAAAAAATCAAGGTTGACCGACAAATAGTCGCGATTGGCAAGAGCTTGGGTGCCGCCCTTGTAATCTCGGGCGACGGGTCCGTGCGGAACAATGCACTTCGAATAGGGATGCAGGGGATGACCATCCAGGAGCTTGACCTTCCTGAAGCGGCAAAGCAGCAAAAGCTTGCGCTCGTCCCTGTAAAGAAAACTCGAACCAAAAAGCCAGAGAAGTCTACGTCGGTGAGGTTGCCGAGCAATTAAGGTGGCGGCGGATTTGATGTAATCTTTTCGCACCCTCTCCCCACCCACCCCAATCACCAGCCTCTGCGTCGCCCGAGTCGCCGCCACATAAAACACCCCAGCGGCCTCTTCCTCGGCTTTGCCTTTGGCAGGCATGTGCCCCACGCCGGGCAGCGCCACCACGGGGAGCTCCAGTCCCTTGCTGACCTTCATGGTTATCACTTTGATGGTGTCACTGGCTGGGTCAAAGTCGCCGGGGCTGCAGTGCTCTTCATCGCTCGTCTTCCGACTGCCCCGACAACACCCCATGCCTTGTCAGCCGTTCGCTCGCCTCAAGCAAAGCCGCATGCAGCTTTTGCTCCAGATCAATTGTCGCTACAGCGTCGCGACAATCTCGGACCGCGGCACGGTCAGGGCAAACATGAACCATATGACCTCAGCTCAATTTTGCCGACAGTGTTGACACAATTTCCGCCTCCACGAAACCTTCAGCAAACTTCAACATGCGGCCGATGGTTGCGGGACTCAAAGCCCCGACCAAACTCGATTGCCAACTGTTCGCTGGACATCACACGCTCATATCAACTGCAAAAGACCAGGGCGTTTTAGGCGCAGGCCAAACGCTGAATCCCCACCCACCCCAATCACCAGCCTCTGCGTAGCCCGTGTCGCCGCCACATAAAACACCCGCGCGGCCTCCTGCTCATCTTCGCCTTTGGCAGGCATGTGCCCCACGCCGATTAGGGCCACCACGGGAAACTCCAGGCCTTTGCTGACCTTCATGGTCATCACCTTGATGGTGTCGCTGGCCGGGTCAAAGTCGCCGGGGCTGCGGCGCATTTCCACCGGCATCTGGCGCTGGTGCAGCACCTGGGCGCACAGGTCGCGCGTGCTGTAGTCGGGGCACAAAATGGCCATGTCGCCCCAGGCGTGGCCTTCCTTGTGGGCGCTGTTCAGGTGGTCGGCAATGGCAAATGCCTCTTCACGCAGGGTGGGCAGTTTGATGATGGTGGGCTCCTGGCCTTCGCGCCCGCAACTGATGGGTTTCACCAGGGGTATGCCGTCGTCGTCCCTGTCATCAGCCGTCAACAAGTCCGCTGCGATCAGGTTGGCGGTTTGCAGTATTTGCTTCGTGTTCCGGTAGTTGATTTTCAGAATGGTGGTGCGGCCCTGCGCCTGCACGCCCACGCTTTTGAAGCTGAATTGCTTCGTCCTTGCCCGCTCGTAAATGCTTTGCGCATCGTCATACAACAGCAGCAAGCTGTTGGTGCTGGGGTCCACCATTTGCGTCACCAGTTTCAGCCACTCGGGCGCAAAGTCGTGGCCCTCGTCTATCAGAATCGCCTGGTACTGGCCGCTGGGGATTTGCCTGCGGTCCACACCGGTGATCACGCGCTGCACCATGTCCGCCATCTTGGCATCGGTTGACAAGTTATTGGCGGGCAGCGTCTGCCCAAAGGCCACCAGTTGCTGTCGGCACCACTTGTGAAAATGCCGCACGTGCACCTTGTCACTCAGACCCTTGGCGTGCAGGGTGCTGGCCAGCTTCACACCCAGCGGCTCGTTAAAACACAGGATCAGGATGGGTTTGCTGGTGGGTGTGCTGGCCCGGGCCAGGTACTCGGCGCGATAGCCCAAAATCATGGTCTTGCCCGAACCCGCCACGCCGTGGATCACGCGGTGGCCGCCGCCAATGG
>JANOAP010000058.1:0-15078 GCA_031411175.1 Rhodoferax sp.
CCTGGCTTGCAACTAAAGTGGTCTTCAATCTCGGGCACGGTGGCAAACCGGAAATCCGCCAGGCCAGCCAACTTGCCCACCTTGACTTCATTCATGTCGTGGTCACCGCGCAGCAGCAGCAGCCAAATGGTGGTTTTGATAACTTCGCCCGCCTCGCTCTTCTGGTCCGTTGCCAGCACCAGCGACTTCACGGTGGTCTGCAACGGCACATTCAGCAAGGCGGCCACGTCTTCGCAAGTGCTCTTGCCCGGCGTGGCCGTTTTCACCAGTGCCTGGGTTGCGGCAGCGCGGGGTGCCTGGGGAGGGAGCGCCTCGGCTTTTTCCATGTTGGCCGCGTAATCGCTGGCGGGGCAGTAAACGATGGCGTCTTCACCCGTGGCGGCAATCACCTGAAACTCCTCGCTCAAGTCGCCGCCAATGGCACCACTGTCGGCGGCCACAGCGCGGTAGGTCAGGCCAAAGCGGTCAAATATCTTGCGGTATGCCGCCGCCATGACCTGGTAGCTGGCTTTGGCAGAGGCCTGGTCGCGGTCAAAGCTGTAGGCGTCTTTCATGGTGAACTCGCGCCCGCGCATCAGGCCAAAACGCGGGCGGCGCTCGTCACGGAACTTGGTCTGAATCTGGTAAAAATTCTTCGGCAACTGCTTGTAGCTTTTGATCTCCTGGCGGGCGATGTCGGTCACCACCTCTTCACTGGTGGGTTGCACCACATAGTCGCGCTCATGCCGGTCCTTGATGCGCAGCAGCTCGGGGCCCATCTTGTTGAAACGGCCCGTCTCTTGCCACAGCTCGGCGGGTTGAACGACGGGCATCGACAACTCCACGGCACCGGCGCGGTTCATCTCTTCGCGCACGATAGCTTCCACCTTGCGAATCACCCGCAGGCCCATGGGCATGTAGGTGTAAATGCCCGCGCCCAGCTTTTTGATCATGCCGGCGCGCATCATGAGCTTGTGGCTAACGACTTCAGCGTCGGCAGGCGCTTCTTTCTGGGTGGAGATAAAAAATTGAGAGGCTTTCATGGGATCTTTTCAGTGACAAAATCTGGCGAACATTTGCGGAAACGAGGGGCGAAATTAGCAGAGAAAGAGCCGGGCCGGGTGCCGCGCCCCTTGATGCACAGCGCGCACTGTGCATAATGGTCTCAATTTAAAAATTTGGGGTTTGATTATGCTTGACCGGGACGGCTTTCGGCCCAACGTCGGCATCGTCCTGCTCAACCAGAAAAACCAGGTGTTCTGGGGCAAACGCATTCGTACCCACTCGTGGCAATTTCCGCAGGGTGGCATTGACCGGGGGGAAACCCCCGAGCAAGCCATGTTCCGTGAACTGCATGAGGAAGTGGGGCTCCAGCCGGAGCACGTGTGCATTGTGGCCCGCACCCGCGACTGGTTGCGCTACGAGGTGCCAGACAGGTACATTCGCCGCGATGCACGCGGCCACTATAAAGGCCAGAAACAAATCTGGTATCTGCTGCAACTGACCGGCCACGACTGGGATTTGAACCTGCGTGCCACCGATCACCCCGAGTTCGACGCCTGGCGCTGGAACGACTATTGGGTGCCGCTGGATGCCGTGGTCGAGTTCAAGCGCGGCGTGTATGAGCTGGCGCTGACCGAACTCGCCCGTTATCTGCCGCGCAACGAGGTACGCACGCGCTACCTGCGCCAGGGTGCCCGCTTGCGCGAACACGACCATGAAAGCGGCCATGACATCACGCCCGGTGCGGGTTTTGAGCTTCCGCCGGGTGCAACTTTCGAACCCGATCCCCAGACCAATGGCACCATTGCCTCCTCCGAAAAAATCCATGCCAGTCCGTAAACTGTTCAGCCTGAGCCTGGCCGTATTCACGGTGGGTGCCTTTGCCGCACTCGTCGAGCAGGACCCCGACTGGAAAGAGGTCGATGTACCGCCTCCTCCCGTCTTCAGCAAAGACAAGCTTGTTCCCATTGAGATGCCGTCCTACGTCTCCATGAAGTTCGGCGTCGATCCCGCCACGCTCACGGTGACACGCGATGGCATCGTGCGGTATGTGATGGTCGCAACCAATACCAGCGGCTCTGTGAACGCCATGTACGAAGGCATTCGCTGCTCTGCCGGTGAGTTCAAGACTTACGCGCGACTGAGTTCATCCGGCCAATGGGCAACCGTTAAAGAACCACAGTGGCGCGCGCTGGATGACAACAACACGTCAAGGCATGCGCTGGGGCTGGCTCGTCAAGGCGCGTGTGATGGGCGCTCTGCTGCTGCCAGCTCTGCGGCAGAAATCGTCTGGGCATTGAAAAATCCGCAGCGAAGCCCGAACAATTAGATCCGCGGTGTGATCCTGACGCGCCAATGCCGGTGCGTTGGCTGCACAGCTACTTGCTTAAGACCAGATTGTCCCGATGCAGCATTTCCGGTTCTGCTGCATAACCCAACAGATTCTCGAATTCGCTTGAAGGTTTGCGGCAAATCAGGCGCGCTTCGGCGCTCGCGTAATTGGCCAGCCCACGGGCGATTTCCGCCCCCGACTCATCACGCACTGCAATCACGTCACCCCGCGAAAATTCGCCCTCGACCGCTGTCATGCCAATGGGCAAAAGGCTTTTCCCCGCATCCCGCACTTTGGCGGCCGCACCCGCATCCACCGTGACCGCGCCGCGTAACTGCAAATGGTCGGCCATCCACTGCTTGCGTGCCTGGTTTTTCTGGGTCTGGGCCACCAGCAATGTGCCGATGGGTTGCCCCTGCACCAGGCGCAGCAGGGCGTCCGGCTCGCGACCCCAGGCAATCACCGTTGAGGCCCCCGAACCAGCAGCGCGCTTGGCTGCCAGAATTTTGGTGATCATGCCGCCACGCCCCAGGCTGGAGCCCGCGCCACCTGCCATCGCCTCCAGCGCCGGATCACCTGCCTTGGCCTCGTGTACAAACTGGGCTGATGGGTCTTTGCGGGGGTCAGCGGTGTACAGGCCTTTTTGATCCGTCAGAATGACCAGGGCATCGGCTTCCACAAGGTTGGCCACTAGCGCACCCAAGGTGTCGTTGTCACCAAATTTGATTTCATCCGTGACGACTGTGTCGTTTTCGTTGATGACTGGCACCACGCCCAACTTCAAAAGCGTCAGCAGGGTGGATCGGGCATTGAGGTAACGCTCGCGGTCAGCCAGATCAGCGTGCGTCAGAAGCACCTGGGCGCTGCCCAGTCCCTGTTCGCGCAATTTGGTTTCGTACATTTGCGCCAGACCCATTTGCCCCACGGCGGCGGCGGCCTGCAATTCATGAATGGCGTGGGGCCGCGTGGCCCAACCCAGCCGCTTCATGCCTTCGGCGATGGCGCCACTGGAGACCATGATGACTTCACGGCCCACCGTATCACCCTGGGCACGCATCAGCACCGATATCTGGCGGCACCATTCACCAATGGCCGCTTCGTCCAGCCCGCGTCCCTCATCGGTGACAAGGCTTGAGCCTACTTTGACGACGATGCGTTTGGCATTGCGCAGCACATTTGACGCCGATTTATTGGTCATTTTGGTCAGTAGCCCTTTTAATACGGGCTTGGATAGCTACATTTTTAGTAGCAATTGAGTCAAGGACAATTCAGGCTTGGGGGTCAGGCTGCGAATCGACCGCAAAGCGGGGGTCAATCTCGACAGGTACCTGCTCCGCCACTTGCTGCGCCTTGATGTGCTTGTAAATGGTTTTGATGAGTTGCTCGCAGCCTTCACGGGTGAGGGCTGAAATCTCAAACACCGGACCTTTGAACTTGAGGCGCTTCACGAAATCTTTGACAAGTGCTGCACGTTCATCCGTTGGCACCATGTCGAGCTTGTTGAGAACCAGCCAACGGGGTTTGGCATACAGCGCAGCATCGTATTTCTTGAGCTCGTTGGCGATGGCTTTGGCCTGCGCCACCGGGTCAATGCTGTCATCAAACGGAGCCATGTCCACAATGTGCAACAACAGGCGGGTACGCTGCAAGTGACGCAGAAACAAGTGCCCCAAGCCTGCGCCTTCAGACGCGCCCTCAATCAAACCAGGAAGATCGGCCACCACAAAGCTCTGCTCCGGCCCCACACGCACCACGCCGAGGTTGGGGTGAAGTGTCGTAAACGGGTAATCGGCAATTCGCGGACGCGCGTTGGAAATCGCCGTGATCAACGTGGACTTGCCCGCGTTGGGCATGCCCAACAAGCCGACATCAGCCAGCACCTTCAACTCAAGCTTCAGGCTTTTCTTCTCGCCGGGCCAGCCAGGCGTTTTTTGCCGGGGCGCACGGTTGATGGCGCTCTTGAAGCGCAGGTTGCCAAAGCCGCCATCACCGCCCTTGGCAATGGTGATCACCTCACCCGGCACCAGCAATTCATAAAGCACCTCTCCCGTCTCGGCATCAGTGATGATGGTGCCCACGGGCATTTTCAGCGTGATGTCATCCCCCGCCGCACCGAACATGTCAGAGCCCATGCCATGCTCACCGCGCTTGGCGTCGTGCCGACGCGAAAACCGGAAATCCACCAACGTATTCAGGTTGGAGTCTGCCACGGCAAAGACGTGGCCGCCGCGCCCGCCGTCACCCCCATTGGGGCCGCCAAACTCTTTGTACTTTTCGTGCCGAAACGAGACGCAGCCCGCCCCGCCATCTCCAGCCGAGATGTCAATAAAGGCTTCGTCAACAAACTTCATAAATTTCAGACCTAAAAACGAAAAACCCCACGCAGCGCGCAGGGTTTGTCAGTCAGCGCTAAAGCAGTTTAAGCTGAAGTCACGCTCACTGTGTGCTTGTTAAGAGCGCCCTTGATCGCGAACGAAACGTGTCCGTCAGCCAGCGCAAACAAGGTGTGATCCTTGCCGATACCGACATTGGCGCCAGGGTGAAACTTGGTACCACGTTGGCGAACGATGATGGCGCCTGCGCCGATCAATTCACCACCGAAGGCTTTCACACCCAGCATTTTGGGCTTGGAATCGCGCCCATTTCGCGTCGAGCCGCCGCCTTTTTTCTGTGCCATGACTTATGCCCCTTATGCTGCCGCTGCTGCGCTTGTCGCTGCAGCACCAGATATGACACCAATCAACAGTTCAGTGAACTGTTGGCGATGGCCCTGACGTTTTTGATAATGCTTGCGACGGCGCATTTTGAAAATGCCGACCTTGTCGTGCTTGCCATGTGCCACGACCGTGACACTGACCGTTGCGCCGGACACCAGGGGTGTTCCGATCTTGATGTCCGCGCCGTTTCCGACTGCGAGCACTTGATCAAACACAATTTCCTGGCCTACGTCCGCAGCAATCAGTTCTACTTTAATTTTTTCGCCAGCAGCAACCCGATATTGCTTGCCGCCGGTTTTTATGACCGCGTACATAATGACTCTTACCTCTTATTTGCTCTATTTATTTAGGCTCTGGAACGAATTTTCACAGAGCCCGGGAGTATAGCATTATTTTGTATTTGTGGCATAAACACGCCGCTAGGCAGGCTTGGCGAGCTCCATACTTTCTATAATCAGATTCCATTCTTCTTTCAATCTCCGCTTTGCAAATCAATCCGCCCGGCCCCTCCAACCCGTTGTCGATCATCGCCGACGACATGCGCGAGGTCGACGCTGTCATCGCCCGACGCTTGGACTCAGGTGTGCCGCTGGTGGGCCAAGTCTCCCGCTACATCATTGCGGCTGGTGGTAAGCGGCTGCGGCCGGCCCTGCTGCTGCTGACTAGCGGTGCGCTGCAATCCCGCTCAGCGCAGAGATTTAATCTGGCCGCCGTTGTGGAATTCATACACACCGCGACGCTATTGCATGATGATGTAGTGGACGAGTCTGTTTTGCGCCGAGGCAACGCCACGGCCAATGAGGCTTTTGGCAATCCGGCCAGCGTTCTGGTCGGTGATTTTCTGTACTCGCGCGCCTTCCAGATGATGGTGGGTGTCGGTGACATGCGCATCATGCAAGTCCTGGCAGATGCCACAAACGTGATTGCCGAAGGCGAGGTCATGCAACTGATGAACATGCACAACGCGGCTCTTGATGAGGCCAGCTACCTGCAGGTCATACGCTCCAAAACCGCCAAATTATTTGAAGCCAGCGCCCGCGTTGGTGCCATTCTGGCGGGAGGCAATCCGGACATGGAAGACGCCTGTGCCGACTATGGCCAGGCGCTGGGTACCGCTTTCCAGGTTATTGATGATGTGCTTGACTATGCGGGCCAGGCCACCGTCATGGGCAAGAACCTGGGCGATGACCTGCGCGAGGGCAAAGCCACCCTGCCCCTGATCTCGGCCATGCAGCGTGGCTCGGCAAGCCAGCGAGCCCTCGTTACGACGGCGATTGAGACCGGCGATATTTCGCTGCTGGACCAAGTCGTGGAGATTGTTAAAACTACCGGCGCACTGGATGCCTCCCGGGACGCAGCAGCGCTGGAAGCCCGGCGCGCCATGGCTGCTGCAGGGCGACTTCCGGCAAACCCGCATTCAGCCTGTTTGATAAACTTGGCAGCCCAATTGCTGGCGCGCGATCATTGAGGCAAGGTGCCCAATCTGCGCTTGTTTTTGGGGTGTAGGTCGGGGCGTGGACGGGGTGTAGCTTAGCTCTGGTAGAGCGCTACGTTCGGGACGTAGAGGCCGGAGGTTCGAATCCTCTCACCCCGACCAGATTGTGAATTTTCTCCATCCACCCGCAGCCTGGCCGGCACTTGTCGCAGATTTGGCTGATTATTGTCACCTTAATTTGGTGAATCCCTTGTGACGTAGTACATTTTCAGGTCATGGCCGCAGTCGAAACAGCTCATCGCGAATCTCCCTCCATCGCCCTGCCGGGACTCGGTCGCGCGCTAATTCTTGCTGGCAAGCTTGGGCAGAAATCTGCCGAAGACATTTATCGCAAGGCATCCAGCAGCCGGACCAGTTTTATTGCAGAACTCACGGGTTCCGGCGCGGTATCGGCTGCTGATCTGGCGCACACCATGTCGTCCTCGTTTGCAGCGCCCTTGGTGGATCTGGACGCCATTGATGCCCAGCGCCTGCCCAAAGGACTTCTGGACAGCAAGATATGCAGCGCCTATCGCGTCGTTGTACTCAGCAAGCGTCATAACCGTCTGATCGTTGCAACAGCCGATCCTTCTGACCAGGAGGCGGCGGAGAAGATTAAATTCTCCACCCAGCTAGGCGTGGACTGGGTCATTGCGGAGTACGACAAACTTCTCAAACTGGTTGACTCCAATTCGGCGACCGCAACGGAGACGATGGAAGACATCATCGGCAGCGAGTTTGAATTTGACGAGGCTTCGGCTGAAGCGCTAATCGACAACGATCAGTCGTCAGTGTCAGAGGTTGATGACGCGCCCGTCGTCAAATTTCTGCACAAGATGCTGCTGGATGCATTCAGCATGCGCGCCTCTGACCTGCACTTCGAGCCCTACGAGCACAGTTATCGGGTTCGTTTCCGTATTGATGGCGAATTGCGTGAAATTGCCTCACCCCCGGTTGCGATCAAGGACAAGCTGGCGTCTCGCATCAAGGTCATATCCCGCATGGATATTTCAGAGAAACGTGTGCCACAAGATGGCAAGATGAAGTTGAAAATTGGCCCCAACAAGGTGATCGATTTCCGGGTGAGCACGTTGCCCACGCTGTTTGGCGAGAAGATCGTGATCCGTATCCTTGACCCGGGTAGCGCCCGCCTGGGCATTGACGCGCTGGGGTACGAGCCCGAAGAAAAAGAGCGGCTGATCAAGGCCATTGGCAGGCCGCACGGCATGGTTCTGGTAACAGGGCCTACAGGTTCTGGCAAAACGGTTTCGCTTTACACCTGCCTGAACATGCTGAACAAGCCGGGCGTCAATATCGCCACCGCTGAAGACCCGTCTGAAATCAACCTGCCCGGGGTTAACCAAGTCAACGTGAATGAGAAGGCCGGACTTACTTTTGCGGCAGCCCTGAAGTCGTTTCTTCGGCAAGATCCAGACATCATCATGGTGGGTGAAATACGCGACGTTGAAACCGCCGATATTTCAATCAAGGCGGCACAAACGGGGCACCTGGTGCTGTCAACCCTGCACACCAATGACGCGCCGTCCACCCTGACCCGCATGCGCAACATGGGCATCGCGCCGTTCAACATCGCCTCCAGCGTGATCCTGATCACCGCGCAGCGTCTGGCCCGCAGGCTTTGTACCAACTGCAAGGCGACGGCGGATATTCCAAAGGAAGCATTTGTGGATGCAGGTATGTCTGCCTCTGAAGTTGAAGGCAACTGGGTCAGCTACCGGCCAGTGGGCTGCTCGATGTGCAACAACGGCTATAAGGGACGCGTTGGCATTTATCAGGTGATGCCCATTAGCGATGAAATACAGCGCATCATTTTGCAAGACGGCAACGTGATGGATATCGCGGAGCAGGCTGAGCGCGACGGTGTACGTTCATTGCGTCAATCGGGCCTGCACAAAGTGAGGCTGGGTCTGACTTCACTGGAAGAAGTGCTTGCTGTTACTAATGAATAACTTACGGGATTTCAGGGGAACTTATGGCTACTGCGAAATCTAAAGATACCAAAGAATTTGTCTTTGAGTGGGAGGGCAAGGACCGCAATGGAAAGCAGGTGCGGGGGGAATCGCGGGCAGCCGGTCTCAACCAGGTGCAGTCCATGTTGCGCCGCCAAGGCGTCATGCCTACCAAGATCAAGAAGCGCAGGATGAGTGCGGGCAGCAGAATCAGGCCCAAGGATCTGGCTATTTTCACCCGCCAGTTAGCCACGATGATGAAAGCTGGCGTCCCCTTGTTGCAAGCCTTTGACATTGTGGGGCGTGGTAATCCCAATCCGCGTGTCACCAAACTCCTGAATGATATTCGCACCGATGTTGAAACAGGTACATCCCTGAGCGTCGCATTTCGCAAGTACCCCCTGTATTTCGATAACCTCTATTGCAATCTGGTTGAGGCGGGCGAGTCGGCTGGTATTCTGGACCAGTTGCTGGACCGGCTGGCTGTTTACATGGAGAAAACCGAGGCCATCAAGTCAAAGATCAAGTCAGCATTGATGTACCCGATCTCGGTACTGATCGTGGCTTTTGTGGTGGTGGCGGTGATCATGATTTTTGTGATCCCTTCCTTCAAGGAGGTGTTCTCGTCTTTCGGTGGCGAGCTCCCTATGCCGACGCTGGTGGTGATTGCGATGAGCGAGTTTTTTGTCAAGTACTGGTATTTGATTTTTGGCGGCATCGGGGGCGGGTTTTACTTTTTCATGCAGGCATGGCAACGCAACGAAAAAGTGCAGCAGTTCATGGACCGCGTCATGCTCAAGCTGCCGATTTTCGGGACATTGGTTGACAAATCTTGCATTGCGCGCTGGACACGCACCCTGTCCACCATGTTTGCTGCAGGTGTACCACTCGTTGAGGCACTTGACTCTGTAGGCGGCGCGGCGGGCAACAGTGTTTACACCAAGGCGACGCTGAAAATCCAGCATGAGGTCTCAACCGGCACGGCCCTGACCACCGCCATGACCAATGCCAACCTGTTCCCGTCCATGGTGTTGCAAATGTGCTCTATCGGCGAAGAGTCCGGCTCGATCGACCATATGCTGGGTAAGGCTGCCGACTTTTACGAGGCCGAGGTGGACGACATGGTGGCCGGTATTTCCAGCCTGATGGAGCCCATCATCATTGTGATTTTGGGCACTATTATTGGCGGCATCGTGGTAGCCATGTACCTGCCTATTTTCAAGCTGGGCCAGGTTGTTTGATGCACGGATTGCAATGGCTGGACGTCAGTCTGCTGGGCGTTCTAGGGTTGCTGTTGGGTAGTTTCCTGAATGTGGTGATTTACCGCCTGCCCAAGATGATGGAGAGGCAGTGGGCGCAGGAGTGTGCAGAAATGACGGGCACAGTGCAGCCCGTGCAAGAACCGTTCAACCTGATGGTTCCGCGTTCACGCTGCCAGACCTGTGGTCACCAGATTCGCTGGTATGAAAACATTCCGGTCGCAAGTTTTGTGTTCCTGCGGGGCCAATGTTCAAGCTGTGGCACGCGCATTGGAATGCGGTATCCGTTGGTGGAACTGGCAACCGGCGCACTGTTTGCCTGGTGCGGCTGGACGTGGGGCTTGACGCCCGGCGCCTTGGCATGGTGTGCATTTTCGGCGGCCATTGTGGCCTTGGCCATGATTGATTGGGACACAACCCTGCTGCCGGATGACATCACGCTGCCATTGATGTGGGCTGGGTTGATCGCCGCCGCACTGCAATGGATACCTGTTGCGCTTTCCACCTCCTTTTGGGGGGCGGTGGCCGGGTATCTGTCTCTTTGGCTGGTCTATTGGGTTTTCAAACTGGTCACCGGCAAAGAAGGCATGGGCTACGGTGACTTCAAACTGTTCGCCGCCCTGGGAGCCTGGTTTGGATGGCAGGCACTGATACCCATCATCCTCATGGCATCCGTCATTGGGGCCGTTATTGGCATTGCGATGAAGTTCAGCTCCGGTCTGCGAGAGGGTGGTTACGTCCCATTCGGCCCTTTTCTCGCCATTGCCGGGCTCACCGCCATGATCTTTGGGCCTCAATCCATCTTGAAGATAGTCGGACTCTAGGCCATGGGTGGAACATTTCGCCTGGGCCTCACAGGTGGCATTGGCAGCGGTAAAAGCACGGTGGCAAATTGCCTGCATCAACTCGGCGCAGCCATCATCGATGCCGACGCTATTTCCCGTATCGTCACGGCACCAGGCGGCGCTGCGATCAAACCGCTGGCGGTCGAATTTGGCGACGGGTTCGTCACCGCAGAAGGCGCACTGGACCGCGACAAGATGCGCGCGCTGGCCTATGCCGACCCTGGTGCCCGAAAGCGCCTGGAAGCGATTATTCACCCTCTGGTAGGGCATGAAACTGCGAGGCAAGCAGAGGAAGCAGCCGCGTCCGGTCATCAATGCCTTGTCTTCGACATCCCGCTTCTGGTGGAGTCGCGACGCTGGCGCCAAACCGTGCACCAGGTGCTGGTGGTGGACTGCACGCATGCCATCCAGATCGAACGCGTCATGGCGCGCAGCGGACTGGATCGCATCGCCGTCGAGAAAATAATCGCCAGTCAGTCATCTCGTGCAGATCGCCTGTGCGCCGCCGATGTCGTGATATTCAATGACCTGATCACCCTGGATCAACTTGCCAGCGAAGTGGTCCAAGCGGGGCGCAGGTTCGGGCTATCATCCCTGTAGCAATTGGCCCTCGGAAATTATCAGCGTGATCCTCTACGAATATCCCTTCAACGAACGAATTCGCACTTACCTGCGGCTGGAGCATCTGTTCGTGCGGCTGACCGAGCTCGTGGCTCGGGATTCGGCGCTGGACCACCATTACGCCCTGGCCACTATTTTTGAAGTCATGGACGTGGGCGCACGGGCAGATCTGAAGTCTGACGTGCTCAAAGACCTGGACAAGCAAAAGCAGATTCTGGGTGCTTACCGTGGTAACCCCTCCATTTCAGAGGGCGCACTGGATCAGGTCATTGCCCGGCTTGACCATTGTTTTTCCGCATTGAACGGGCTACCGGGCAAGGCGGGACAGTCACTCACCGAGAACGATTGGCTGATGAGCATTCGCAGTCGCGTTGGGATCCCCGGTGGCACATGCGAATTCGACCTACCCGCTTACTACGCGTGGCAGCATGGAACCCCGTTGCAACGCCGAGCCGATCTGGAACGCTGGACCGCCACACTGGCACCGCTGGCAGACTCGATACAGGTGTTGCTGAAACTGCTGAGGGACTCGGGCGCACCGCAAAAAGTGATGGCCATCGGCGGGCAGTTTCAGCAGAACCTGCCGCAGGGCCGCACTTTTCAGTTGCTACGCCTGACGCTGGACCCGCAACTGGGCCTGATTCCGGAAATCAGTGGAAATCGGCTGATGGTCTCGATCCGGCTCATGCGTCATGAAGACGACGACCGCTTGCATGCGTGCCTTCAGGATGCCACATTTGAGTTGACCCTTTGCTCTTGAGACCATGAAGGCATCGGATTCGAAAATCGTTATCTGCCCCACTTGCGGTGGCGACAGCATCTATGGCCCACAGAATGCGTTTCGCCCGTTTTGCGGCGAGCGTTGCAAGAACATCGACTTTGGTGCCTGGGCCAGCGAGAGCTTTCGCGTGCCCACCGAAGTACCGCCCGAAGACCAGGTGTATGGCGATGCCAAGCTGCAATAGTTTCAGAGCCAAATAAGGCTCCAGCCCCCAATTAACGGGCTTAAGCAGCTACTAAATGTGTAGCGCCTTGAAAAGATTGCTCTTGTGCAAACCAGGTGAGCACCGGCACCGTACCCGGCAGCACGGGGTTCACTTGTACGGGTAGCCGCTGCCAGGAAAACTGCTGACCTTCGCGCATTAGCAGCTCTCCCGTCCAGGCCATGACTTTGCAAAAATTCAGCCGCACCAGCGCGTGGGGGTAGTCCACCAGCTCGACTTTCCAGGGCTGCGCCTCACCAATCACAATGCCCAGCTCTTCAACCAATTCACGTCGCAGCGCCTGCTGCACGGACTCACCCGCCTCCAGTTTTCCGCCGGGGAATTCCCAGTACCCCTCGTAGACCTTGCCCTTGGGCCGGGAAGTCAGCAGGAAGGTCCCGTCGGGCTGAATCAACACCCCAACCGCCACGTCGGTCACTTTGCGGTTCAGGCCACCTTCACGCGGCACATCTCCGTCGGCGACGAGCGCCTGGCGCGTCATACCGGCGCGAAGTGTCTGCCTGCATAGTCGCGCGCAAACTGCCAGGCAACCCGGCCACTGCGTGAGCCACGCTCCAGCGCCCAGACCAATGCCTCGGCACGTGCGGCGGCGATAGCCTGCGCATCCACCTCAAATGAGGACAACCATTGCGCCACGATAGTCAGGTATTCATCTTGCGTGAACGGGTAAAAACTTACCCACAAGCCAAAGCGCTCTGAGAGCGATATCTTTTCCTCAATCACCTCACCGGGATGGACTTCACCATCGTCAGTATGGGTGTAGGTGAGGTTTTCCTTCATGTATTCGGGCAGCAGGTGGCGGCGGTTACTGGTGGCGTAAATCAGCACATTGGCCGTGGTGGCTGCCACCGAGCCGTCCAGAATCGACTTGAGTGCTTTGTAACCCGGTTCGCCATCTTCAAAACTCAGGTCATCACAGAACACAATGAATTTTTCGGGGCGGGCAGACACCACGTCCACAATGTCGGGCAGGTCCACCAGGTCGGCCTTGTCCACCTCAATCAGGCGCAAGCCTTGCGGAGCGTATTCATTGAGGCAGGCTTTGATCAGGGACGATTTGCCAGTGCCACGCGCGCCGGTCAACAGCACGTTGTTGGCGGGCTTGCCTTCAACAAACTGCAAGGTATTGCGCCGAATTTTGTCCTTCTGCGGTTCAATTTCCTTGAGGTCCACCAGGCGCATGATCCCCACATGACGCACCGGCTCCAGCGTGCCGTGGCCGGAACTGCGCTTGCGGTAACGGTAGGCGCTTGACACGCTCCAATCGGGCTCAGACAGGGGTTGTGGCAACACCGCTTCGATACGGCTGATAAGTTGTTCTGCCCGTATCAGCAGGTGTTCAAATTTGTCGTTCACGAGCGGTAATCAGCGTTAATAGTCACGTATCCGTGGCTGAAGTCGCAGGTCCACACCGTGTCCGATGCATTACCCCGACCCAGGCCGACCCGCACCGTGATCTCGCTTTGTTTCATGACACGCTGGCCGTCTTCCTCACGATAAGCGGGATTTCGCCCGCCCTGAACAGCGACGTGAACGTCGTCCAGAAACAGGTCGATACCGCTCTGGTCCAGATCGTCAATGCCTGCGTAACCCACAGCAGCCAGAATGCGGCCCAGGTTGGGGTCGCTGGCAAAAAAAGCCGTTTTCACGAGCGGCGAGTGGGCAATGGCATAAGCCACCTTGCGGCATTCAGATGCCGTTTTGCCGCCTTCCACCTTGATGGCGATGAACTTGGTCGCGCCCTCGCCGTCACGCACAATGGCCTGCGCCAGTTTTTGTGCCACACCCAGCATGGCGGCCTTCAAGGCCTGGCCATCGGCACTGTCCAGTGAGGTAACGGGTACGTGGGTGGCCTTGTTGCTGGCAATCACCACGAATGAGTCGTTGGTAGACGTGTCGCCATCCACCGTGACCCGGTTGAACGAACCTTCGGCCAGTTCATGCGCCAGTTGCTGCATGACAACCTGGCTGACGCAGGCATCCGTTGCCATAAAGCCCAGCATGGTGGCCATGTTGGGGCGAATCATGCCGGCCCCCTTGCTAATGCCGGTGATGCTGACCATCGCCCCGCCCGCGCCATTTACGCCACCCAAGCGAACCTGGGTGCCAAACGCCTTGGGCACGGTATCAGTGGTCATGATGCCCTCCGCCGCCCGCAACCAGTTGTCTTCGCGAGCATCACTAATGGCGGCTGGCAGACCCGCTTCAATGCGGTCATTGGGCAGCGGCTCCATGATCACGCCGGTTGAGAACGGCAAAATCTGATCGGGCGAAATACCCAGTTGCCTGGCCAGTGCCGCACAGGTGCTGTGGGCACGCGCCACACCGTCTTGCCCGGTGCCTGCGTTGGCATTGCCGGTGTTGATCAGCATGGCCCGAATAGCAGTCTTCTTTTCCAGATGCTCACGGCAGATTTGCACGGGCGCTGCACAAAAACGGTTCTGCGTGAACACGCCGGATACCGAGGCACCGGCATCCATCAACACCACCGTGAGGTCTTTGCGGTTGGCCTTGCGCACACCCGCCTCGGCAACCCCAATACGCACACCGGCAATCGGGTACAACTGTGCCGCGTCAGGCGCAGAGAGATTCACAGGCATGGAAGCTCCTTTAGGCCAGTTTGCCGTGGCATTGCTTGTATTTTTTGCCGCTGCCGCAGGGGCAGGGATCGTTGCGGCCTACACGCGGCACGTCAGCGGCAGGAGTAGCCTGGCGCTGACGCACGGTTTCCTCGTCCAGTGTCGCCACCACCTCACCAGTCTCGGTGGGTGCGGTGTAGGTCACGTTGGCAATGTTCTCGGCGCGGTTTTCCATGTCCACTGCGGCCTGCTCCAATTGCTCGGACGATTGCACCTTCACCGTCATCAAGGTCTT
>JANOAP010000059.1:0-4586 GCA_031411175.1 Rhodoferax sp.
CCAGGCGCTACTGGCCTGCCGACCCCGGCTGGACAACCGCCCTCGCCGCCTCGCCGTGATTGACGACATCATGAACAGGTCCGCCACCCGTGGATCTATCAGCACCGGGCAACGGGTATGCAAACCGGTCAGTGGCCCGGCGCTGATTGAGGTCAAAGGCCTGCGCAAAGACTACCCGCTTAAAACAGGTCTGTTCAAACGCCACGTGTTCAGCGCCGTCAAGCAGGCTGACTTTTCGTTGCACAAAGGCCGTACCCTGGGCGTGGTGGGTGAGTCGGGATCGGGTAAAACGACGGTGGGCATGATGCTGACCCGCCTGACGGCTGCCACCACCGGCAGCATCATGTTCGAAGGGGTGGATCTGGCCGGCCTGAGCGCAGCCCAAATGCAGCCGTATCGGCGTCGCATCCAGATCATTTTTCAGAACCCCTACGCCAGTCTCAACCCGCGCTTCACCGTGGGCCAGATCCTGATGGAGCCCATGCGCATCCATGGCATTGGCAAGGATGATGACGAGCGCACGCGCCTGGCGCTGTCATGGATCAGACGGGTGGAGTTGCCCGAGGCCGCTTTTGGCAAGTACCCCCATGAATTTTCGGGCGGCCAGCGCCAGCGCATTGCCATCGCACGTTGTCTGACGCTGCAACCTGAAATCATCATCTGCGACGAGAGTGTCAGCGCACTGGATGTGAGCGTACAGGCCACCGTGCTTAATTTGCTGCTGGACCTGCAGGAAGAGTTTGGCCTGACCTATGTGTTCATCAGCCATGACCTGGCGGTCGTGAAGTACATGGCCGACGACATTCTGGTCATGAGCCAGGGCGAGATCGTGGAGCGCGGCAGCGCCGAGGACATCTATGCCCGCCCACAACACCCCTACACCCGCCAGCTTCTGGGTGCCGTGCCCAAAGGCCTTGTCAATTCATCGCAATGAAACTGCGCCCTACTGGTGCCTGAACACGTGGGAGAAGCTGCGGCTCACCTCCAGCACTTCCAGGCGCTGCTTGAGGCTGACCTTCTGCCGGCCAAGGTCATCACGCTGCACCGCGGCAATCGCACTCACCGCCACTATCGTGGCACGGTGGATTTGCCAGAACTGCTGCGGGTCCAGCTGGGTAACCAACTCGCGGATGGGCGTGCGCACAAAAGCTTCCTGGTCAGGTAACTGGACGCGCGTGTATTTCTCGTCAGACCTGAAAAAGAGCACCTCTGACACGTTGATCAGCCGGGTCGTTGCGCCCACGCTGCATTGCAACCAGCGCAACAGCGGCGCGGCCCTGTCGGCATTCAAGCACTGCTGTAACTGGGCCAGCGTCTGAAGCAAGGCCTCCGGCGAGCCGGCTGGCGTGCTCTGTGTCAAGCGCTCGCGCAAGCGGGTCACGGTCTTGTCCAGCCGCGTGCGCTCCACCGGCTTGAGCAGGTAGTCCACCGCACCATGCTCGAACGCTGTCACGGCGTATTCATCGTAGGCGGTCACAAATACCAGCTCGCCGCACCACCCCTCCAGCGCGAAGATATCCTGCGCTGCCTCGATCCCGGTGAGCCCCGGCATGCGGATATCGAGGAACACCACGTCGGGCCGCAACTCATCCGCCATGCGGACTGCCTCCAGGCCATCCCGCGCGATGCCGCAGATTTGAAGCTCCGGCCAGCTCTCGGCGAGGCGGGCTTGCAGTTGCTCGCGCAACAGCCTTTCATCGTCGGCAATCAGTGCCCGAACGGGCTTCATGTCAGGCAGCATTTGAGGCAGATGCCGTGGTTTCGGGCTGATAGGGAATGGTCAGGCGCACCAGTGTGCCGCCTTCATAGCCTGAGCGCATCTCCATGCGGCTGGTGCCGGGGTACAGCATGGCCAGGCGATTGCGGATGTTGTCAAGGCCCAGGCCGGTGTCATTGGTGCTGCCTGCAAAAATATCACCCTGCGGCAAACCCACGCCGGTGTCCACCACGTCAACGCGCAGCTTGCCGTCCACCACCTCAGCCAGCACGCTGACCCGGCCGCCCTCAGGTTTGGGTTCGATGCCATGCTTGATGGCGTTCTCTACCAGCGTTTGCAACACCATGGGGGGGAACACGGCCGACTCCAGCTGAGCAGGCACCTTGATGTCGAACTCAAGCCGCTCTTCAATGCGCAGCTTGAGCAATTCCAGGTAGGCCCGAATCAATTTCAGCTCGCGCCCTAGCGTTGATGATTCCTGGCGCATTTGCGGCAACGCCGCACGTAAATAGGCAATGAGTGTCTTCTGCATGACCGACGCGCGTTTGGCGTCCGTCTCGATCAGGTAGTCAACCGCCGCCAGCGTGTTGAACAGAAAATGCGGTTCGACCTGGGCCTGCAGCAGTTTCAGGCGGGCCTGCACCAGTTGCCGCTGCATGGTTTCACGGTCTGCGCTGTCCGTGGCGAAACGCAGTTTGGCGTCGGCTTCAAGGCTTTTGCGGACAATGATCTTGGCTGCAATCAGGTAGGCGAAGAAAGCCACCAACAGGGCAGACAGCACGTCGCCTACCCAGCCGCCAATGGTTCGACGGATGGTGCGGGGCCCGACTTCGGTTTTTTCGTCATCGTCATCCTCGTCGCCAATGACCACGCGCACCTTGGCATCCGAACCGGTGCGGCCCTGGGCCGCGCTGGCAGCCGACACTGGCGCGCTGGCTGCGCGGGGGCCATCACAAATCACAATGCCGTCTTTGCCGCCAATCCGGATTTCATCGCCCTCACACCTATGCGCCACGCCTGACTGGTCATTCGCAGCCTTGGGCGTGCGGCTCACTTTGACGGCGGGCTCCCGCTCGTGTGACAGCCGCAGCTTTTCACCAATCCAGGAACTGGCTATCAACACGATGAGCGCCAGCAACACCATGCGCCCCCACGACAATGTCGCGGCCCACTCGCTGAGCGACTCATTCAGGCGCCGCAGCCAGCTCAGGCGGTCCAGGCCGGTTTGCGCGGTTTGAGGTTTAGGTTCCAGATTCATGGCTTCACAGCTTACCTTGAGAATCTGCCGGGAGCTGGGCGGTCAGACTGGGCTTTTTGCCCACGACCACCACGGGCGGCAGCTCTATCAAACAGGGACTATGCGCTGCAACCTGCTGGAAGCTATATGTGATGGACCCGAGCAAGGCTGTGCTGATGGTCACGGCCAGCAACAGGCCAATGATTCTGGGGTGGTTCTGTGCAAATCGGATCATGGTGGGCCTCTCAAGATAAACAAGTGGTTGGTCAGCAACTGCGTTGTGACCGAGTGGCTTTGTAGCCCCTTGGTTTTCGCGTCTTGAGCGTGAATGTAATTTTCGGGAAGGCAGGTCGCGGCACTTTGCGACAGACTGCTGAATTCGCGGACATTCGGTCGTTTTGGGCGATGGGACGCGTGCCGGTCTGTCACTGACGGCACCGGCCAAGCCCCTCCCACGAAATTGGAATGCTACTTTATGAATAGCAAACTATTCAATAACTAAAGGGGCTACGCGTCAATTTTATGGAGTAAATTTTGCAAAAATCTGGTTTTGGCATTCCAGTAGACTGTGGCGCATGTCCTCTTCGAATCCGTTGACGTCCTGCCTCGCCGCCGCTGTTTTACTGGCCAGTCTCTGCGCCCACGCGGGGGCACCGGTAGCACCCATCCAGACCGTTCATGAGCAGATGCACGGAACCTCGGTGTCAGACCCTTACCGGTACATGGAAAATCTGAAAGACCCACAGGTTCGCAACTGGCTGTTGGCGCAAGGGGCGTTTGCCCGCCAGACCCTGGATCGCATCCCGGTGCGTGAGGCTATCCTGAAACAGATCGAGACACTGGACGCAAGGCAAGGCGATGTCGTCCGCGATGTGGTGCATTCCGGCGGCAGTGCCATCTTCTATCTGAAACGTTTCCGGGGCGAGCGCCAGTTCAAGCTGATGCTGCGCCAGGGCTTGCAAGGGCCTGAGCGAGTGCTGGTCAACCCCGAGCAGATGGCGCGGCGTACCGGCGTGCCCCACGCCATCAACTATTTTTCACCCTCATGGGATGCAAAGTACCTTGCCTACGGCATGTCGGCGGGTGGCTCCGAGGATGCGTCGCTTTATGTCATTCAGGTGGCCACGGGCAAGGCGGTTGGCAAACCGGTACCGCGTGTGCCAGCTGGCGGCATCGGCTGGCTGCCGGATAGCGATTCGCTCACTTTCAACCAACTCAAGAAACTGAAACCCCGCGAGCCCGACACCGAGGTCTACATGGACAGCCGCGTGATGTGGTTGCGACTGGGGCACGGTGCCGCGCGTGCTGAACCCGTTTTTGGCCCCACCGTCACTCGCGATCTGGGCTTGAGTCGGCTGGACATTGGCACCATACAGTTCCAACCCGGCAGCCCGTGGATGCTGGCGCGCACTACCGACTCCACCGTGCCAGAGGGCTTTCTGTTTGCCGCGCGGGTAGAGAATTTGATGAACACGAAGCGGCGGCCCATCCCCTGGCGAAAAATCTCCAGCTTTGATGACGGGATCATCGACGCTGTGCTTAAGAACGACGACGTTTACCTGCTAACCCACGCCGGTGCGCCGCGCCACCGCATTATCAAACTTAACCTGAGCCAGGGCAACCTGAGCGCAG
>JANOAP010000060.1:0-5229 GCA_031411175.1 Rhodoferax sp.
GCTTTAGGCATCACCACCTATGTCGGTCATGCGGGTAGCAACCTGGTGGGCGCTGACGCCGTGGTCACGTCCACCGCCGTGCAGCAGGACAACCCCGAGGTCTTGGCCGCCCGCGAGAAGCACATCCCCATCGTGCCGCGCGCCGTGATGTTGGCCGAGCTGATGCGGCTCAAGCAGGGCATTGCCATTGCGGGCACACACGGCAAGACCACCACGACCAGCCTGGTCGCCAGTGTGCTGGCCGAGGCGGGGCTGGACCCGACCTTTGTGATTGGTGGGCGGCTGAACAGTGCCGGGGCCAATGCACGGCTGGGCAGTGGCGACTACATCGTGGTGGAGGCGGACGAGTCGGATGCCTCGTTCCTCAACCTGCTGCCGGTGATGGCCGTGGTCACCAACATTGATGCCGACCACATGGAGACTTACAACCACGACTTTGAGGTGCTCAAAACCGCGTTCGTCGACTTCCTGCATCGCATGCCGTTTTATGGCACTGCGATTTTGTGCACAGATGATGCGGCGGTGCAGAGCATCACGGCCCGGCTGTCACGCCCCATCACCAGCTACGGGTTTGGCGAAGATGCCCAGGTGCGTGCGGTCGATGTGACGCCGGTGGGTGGCCAAATGCATTTCACGGTGCTGCGGCGCAATGGCGTGACCCTGCCTGACATGCCCATTGTCCTCAACCTGCCAGGCCGGCACAACGTGCTCAATGCGCTGGCGGCCATCGCGGTTGCGGTGGAGCTGAACGTGCCTGATGCTGCCGTGCAAAAGGCGCTGGCCGAGTTCAAGGGTGTGGGCCGCCGCTTCCAAAGTTATGGCGATCTGCTAGCCCAAGGCGGCGGCAGCTTTGCGGTGATTGACGACTACGGTCATCACCCGGTCGAGATGGCGGCCACGCTGGCGGCGGCACGGGGTGCTTTCCCCGGCAGACGCCTGGTGCTGGCGTTTCAGCCCCATCGCTACACGCGCACCCGCGACTGTTTTGAAGATTTCGTCAAGGTGATAGGCCAGGCCGATGCGGTGCTGCTGGCCGAGGTGTACGCCGCCGGCGAACCGCCCATCGTAGCGGCGGATGGCCGTGCACTGGCACGTGCCTTGCGTGTTGCGGGCAAGCTGGAACCCGTCTTTGTGGATGACATTGCCAACATGGCGCAAGTCATCATGGACAACGCGCGCGCCGGTGATGTAGTGGTGTGTATGGGTGCCGGATCCATCAGTACCGTGCCTGAAAAAATCATTCAAATGCTACAAAATTCAGAGCATAATAATGAAGAAAGGCCGGGTCAATGAGCCATATGACTTCAAGAATTTCTTCGGAAATGGGCAAGGTGGCGGTGTTGATGGGTGGTGTGTCTGCCGAGCGCGAAATCTCATTGCTGTCGGGCAACGGTGTGCTGCAGGCTTTGCGTTCCAAAGGGGTCGATGCGCACGCCTTTGACACTGCCCAGCGCGACATGGTAGAGCTCAAGCGTGAGGGCTTTGCGCGCTGTTTCATTGCCCTGCACGGGCGCTTCGGTGAAGACGGCACGGTGCAAGGCGCGCTGGAGTTGCTGGGCATCCCCTATACCGGTTCCGGTGTCATGGCGTCCAGCATGGCCATGGACAAGGTCATGACCAAGCGCATCTGGCAGGCGTCCGGTCTGCCCACGCCGCGATATGTGGTGCTGGGCCCCGACCAACAAGCGCGTGGGCAGGTTGTGGCGGTTCCCGATGAGCTGGGCCTGCCGCTGATCGTCAAGCCGCCGCGCGAGGGCTCGTCCATTGGCGTCAGCAAGGTCAAGGGCTATTCGCAAATGCAGGAAGCCGTGCGGCTGTCAGCCAGCTATGACCCGGATGTGCTGTGTGAGGAATTCATCGAAGGTGAAGAAGTCACCTGCCCGGTCATCGGCACGGGGGCCAGCGCGCACGCGCTGCCTGTGGTGCGCATCAATGCACCTGAAGGGGCTTACGACTACCAGAACAAATATTTCACCGACGCCGTGAGCTACCAATGCCCCAGCGGTTTGCCGGAAGAAGAAGAGCGTGAAATCTCGCGCATCGTGCTGGCGGCCTTCAAGTCGCTCGGGTGCCGTGGCTGGGCACGGGCTGACCTGATGATTCGCGCCCGTGACCGCAAGCCGTTTCTGCTGGAGATGAACACGTCCCCTGGCATGACGGGGCATTCGCTCGTGCCGATGTCGGCCAAGGCTGCGGGCATCAGTTACGAAGACCTGTGCGTTCAGGTGTTGCAGCTGGCCGCGCTCGACCACGCCCCCGATACTTCGTCCGGGCGACAGGGGCTGCCCGCATGAACCAGACGCTGGCAACCCCACTGGACGTCAAACTGATGAACGCGACCGCGTCGGCGTTGTTCCTTCTGTTTGCGGGCCTGGCGCTGGGCGTCATTGTGGTTTGGGCGGCACGCTCCCCCATGTTTGCGATTCAAAGTATTGTCGTTACGGGCGATGTGAACCACAACAACGCCATCACGCTGCGGGCTAACGTCGCACCCAAACTGGGGGGCACGTTTTTCACAATCGACCTGGACCGGGCACGTCGGGCGTTTGAAGCCGTGCCCTGGGTTCGCCGGGCGATGGTACGACGCGACTTTCCCAACCGGCTCAATGTCACGCTGCAAGAGCACAAGGCGGTCACCTATTGGGGTGTTGAGGGCGAGTCTCGGCTGCTCAACAACTTTGGCGAGGTGTTTGAAGCCAACGTGGGCGAAGTTGAGCAGGACATGTTGCCGCGCCTGAGCGGGCCAGACGATCAGGCACTGCAAGTTCTGGCCATGTACCAGACCTTGCAACCTCTGTTTGAAGGCATGGATATGGGCGTGGATCAATTCGAGTTGACCGGCCGTGGCGGATGGCGCGCGCAACTTGACACGGGTGCAACCATTGAACTGGGGCGTGGCTCGGTGGCGGAAGTTCTGGCGCGCACCACGCGGTTCCTCAAAACCCTGACGCAGGTAGCGTCCAAATATGGCCGCAGACCCGAGGCGCTGGAGTCGGCTGATCTGCGCCACGAAGACGGTTATGCCATCCGCTTGCGGGGTGTGACCACGGTAGTGGCTGCGCTGCCGCAGAAATAGAGACATAAGAAAAAGCAGGTATCACAATGGCAAAAGAATATAAAGATCTCGTCGTCGGGCTCGACATTGGCACCGCCAAAATCATGGTGGTCGTGGCCGAGGTGTTGCCGGGTGGCGAACTCAAGCTGGCGGGCCTGGGTGTTGCGCCCAGCAACGGACTCAAGCGCGGTGTCGTGGTCAACATTGATGCCACCGTGCAAAGCATTCAGCAGGCCCTGAAAGAAGCCGAGCTGATGGCCGATTGCAAGATCACGCGGGTTTACTCCGGTATCACCGGCAGTCTCATTCGAGGCATCAACTCCAGCGGCATGGTGGCGGTCAAAGACCGCGAGGTCACCCAGGCCGATGTGGCCCGTGTGGTGGAGACGGCCAAAGCGATCAACATCTCGTCAGACCAGAAACTGCTGCTGGTGGAGTCGCAGGAATTCATCATTGACGGGCAGGACGTGAGAGAGCCCATTGGCATGAGCGGCATCCGTCTGGAAGCCAAGATTCACATCGTCACGGGGGCGCAAAGCGCAGCAGAGAACATCATCAAATGCGTGCGCCGTTGCGGGCTTGAGGTCGAGCAGCTCATGCTCAATCCGCTGGCCAGCAGCCTGTCTGTGCTGTCCAAGGATGAGCGTGATCTGGGTGTCGCCCTGGTGGACATTGGTGCAGGCACCACCGACGTGGCCATCTTCACCAACGGTGCCATTCGCCACACTGCCGTGATCCCGATCGCGGGTGACCTGATCACCAGCGACATCGCCATGGCATTGCGCACGCCCACCAAGGACGCCGAAGACATCAAGGTAGAAAGCGGCTTTGCCAAGCAGCTTCTGGCCGACCCGGAAACCCAGGTGGAAGTGCCAGGCCTGGGAGACCGCGGACCCCGCATGTTGAGCCGCCAGGCACTGGCCGGCGTGATTGAGCCGCGGGTGGAAGAAATCTTCTCGCTGGTGCATCAGGTGATGCGCGAATCTGGCTATGAAGAAGTGTTGTCCAGCGGCATTGTGCTCACGGGTGGCAGTTGCGTCATGCCGGGCATGGTGGAACTGGGTGAAGACATCTTTCTGAAGCCCGTGCGCCGTGGCATTCCCAAGTATTCTGGCGCGCTGGCAGACATGGTTTCCCAGTCGCGCGCCGCCACTGTGATGGGCTTGCTGGAAGAGGCCCGGCTGGCCCGCATGCGTGGCTTCAAGGTAGCGCAAAAAAATGGGTCCATGAAGACCGCATTCGGACAGATCAAAGACTGGTTTGTAGGAAATTTTTAACCATGAAATACAAGATCTGGCTGGCGCGAGGAAGTCCCCATGGGCGATGGCGGTGCACAGGCCCGCCCTCATAGCCTCGCGCAGGCTTCGAACCCAAACAATACAGACCAACAATTTAGGCAACTGCAATTCAGGAGAAACACATGAGCATCGAAATGATTGAAGAAGAAGCGTTCAACATGGGCACCCAAATCAAGGTGATCGGCGTGGGAGGGGGCGGCGGTAACGCGGTGGAGCACATGATCGAGCGCGGTGTGCAGGGTGTGGAATTCATTAGTGCAAACACCGACGCACAGGCGCTGAGCCGCAGCGCCGCGCACAAGACCATCCAGCTGGGTCACACCGGTCTGGGGGCTGGCAGCAAGCCTGACAAAGGCCGTGACTCTGCTGAACTGGCGATTGAAGACATTCGCGCCTCCATCGACGGTGCACACATGCTGTTTATTACCGCCGGCATGGGTGGTGGTACGGGCACAGGAGCAGCCCCGGTGATCGCCCGCATTGCGCGCGAGATGGGTATTCTGACTGTGGGCGTTGTAACCAAGCCTTTTGAGTTTGAAGGTGGCCGCCGCATGTCCAATGCAGACGCTGGCCTGGCTGAGCTGGAAGCCAATGTGGACTCGCTGATCGTCGTGCTCAACGAGAAACTGCTTGATGTGCTGGGTGACGACATCACCCAGGACGAGGCCTTTCAGCATGCCAATGATGTGCTCAAAAATGCGGTAGGCGGCATTGCCGAAATCATCAATGTGCCAGCGCACATGAACGTCGACTTCGAGGACGTGCGCACCGTCATGGGTGAACCCGGCAAGGCCATGATGGGCACCGCCACCTCCGGCGGCCCGGACCGCGCGCGCATTGCGGCCGAGCAGGCTGTCGCCTGCCCGCTGCTCGAAG
>JANOAP010000061.1:0-3748 GCA_031411175.1 Rhodoferax sp.
ATGCCCCAGCGCGCGCAGCATGCCCACGGCCGACAAGCCCAGACCACCCGCACCCAGCACCAGAACCCATTCGTCTTTTGGAATGGGCAACAACTTCACCGCTGCGGAATAGGTCGTTAACCCGGAGCACGCCAGTGTGGCGGCCCAGGCCGGATCAACACCGGTCGCATCCACCAGGTAGCGTGGATGCGGCACGATCAAATGGTCCGCATAGCCGCCCGAGCGCTGTATGCCCAGGTAGCGCGGTGTCATGCAATGGTTGTCCATGCCTTCAAGGCAACGCGCGCAGGTGCCGCAGCCCGTCCATGGAAACACCAGGCGGTCTTGCCCGATGGGCACGTCATTTGCATCCGGCCCGGCGGCAATCACAGTGCCGTAGGGTTCGTGCCCCAAGGTCACGGGCAATTTCATGCCACGGTCTGACATGTGAAATTTCTTGCCACCCCCCAGGTCAAAATAGCCATCGCGAATATGCACATCACTGTGGCACACGCCACAATACTTGATACGCAACAGCACCTCGGTGCCCACAGGTGCGGGTGTCGCGCGGATGGCGGACTGGAGGGGTTTGCCCCACTCGACGACGTCAAAACTTTGCATGTTGGTTTCCGAAAAAGTGGATGACAAATGTCAGATTCAAGTGTATTCGCCTTCGTATGCCCCCCTTGCGGCGCGGTCCTACATCTTTTGAGATCACCCGGTTTTAAAATGCGGGAACGGCGCCGTAATCACCACAACACTGCCGGCCTCAGGCCAACCATCCATGTCGTCAGAAGTCACTGAAACCGATGACCTCAAAGGTCCATCCGATCCCCGGCCCCACGCGCCACTTGTTTTGCCTCAAATACCACTGGAGGTTCGCAGTCTGTCGCTGGTGATTCTGGCCACGCTGGCCAGCGTGTTCATGCTGCATTGGGCCCGCGATGTCTTCATCCCTCTGGCGGTAGGCATCATGTTCAGCTACGGGTTGTCGCCGGTTGTGGACTGGCTGCAGGCGCGGCGGGTACCCCGCGCACTGAGTTCTGCTTTGCTCATCATCGCCCTGCTCAGTAGCGTGGGTGGCGCTGTCTACTCTCTTAGCGACGACGCCAGCAAGCTGGTGGAAACGCTTCCGGTGGCCACCCAAAAACTCCGGATTGCGGTGCAAGCCCTCAGAGGAAAACCCGACAACACTCTGGCTGCCATGCAAAAGGCGGCGACCCAGCTGGAGCAGGTGGCTGACGACAATGGCACCAGCCCGCAGGTGACCCGCGGCGTGCAGCGGGTGGTGATCGAGAAACCCAAGTTCTCTATCAAGGACCATTTGTGGACCGGTACGCTGGGCTTGGTGAGCATGCTGAGCCAAGTCGGGCTGGTGGCATTGCTGACTTTCTTCCTGATGGCGTCGGGTGACCGGTTCAGGCGCAAGTTGATCGGCTTGGTAGGCCCCGCGCTGAGCAGCAAGCGGGTCACGTTGCAGGCCCTCAACGAAGTTCATCATCAAATCCAGCGTTACATGCTGGTGCAGTTGTTTACAAGCACCTTGGTGGGCCTGGCGACCTGGCTGTGTTTTCAAGCCCTGGGCGTGGAGCATGCCGCCGTGTGGGGCATTGCAGCTGGCATCCTTAATTTGGTGCCCTACATCGGCGGCACCGTGATTGCGGGCGGCTCCGCATTGGTCGCGTTCATGCAATTCGGCACGTTGGACATGGCGCTGATTGTGGCCGGTGTATCGATGGTGATTCACAGCATTGAGGGGTTTTTGCTGACCCCATGGCTGACCAGCCGCGCTGGCAAGATGAGCCCTGTGGCCGTGTTTGTGGGTGTTCTGGCCTGGGGCTGGCTGTGGGGTGCCTGGGGCCTGCTGCTGGGCGTACCCATCCTGATGGTCATCAAGGCGATCTGCGACCGCGTCGATGGACTCAAACCCGTCGGAGAGTTCCTGGCCGCTTGAATCAGACAAAAAAGACCCGGCGCTGAGGCCGGGTCAAATCCACCTTCCGGTGGCCCACCAACTACTCGGAAAGTGGGGGGCGCTGAGACCCAACCGCAATTTAGTGGTTTTCATGAATCTCGTCTGAGCGATGGCGCACAGAACGTGTGCCATCAATGCAAATGCATCACCTTTGACAGGAATGGCTGACTTCCTACAAGCAGCCAACCTGTCGTCTGATGGGGCACTAGGGACAGTGGTGGCTCAATGCAGCCAAGGGCAGTGATGCGGCAACCTGCCCATGTGCCCCGAAGCCAAAGGACGCCCTCATGACCACTGACACCCTCCCTGTTTCTGAATCCGCACAGGCCCGCAGCCGTTTGTGGAGCCTTGTCAAGGACATCCGGTTTGCAATGTTCACCACGCGCCATCCGAACGGGCACCTGCATTCCAGACCGATGACAACCCAGAATTCAAGAATCGATGAAGATTCGAGCCTGTGGTTCTTCATGTCACGCGGCGGGGACCCGGTGGAAGAACTGATGACCGACCCCACGGTGAACCTGGTCTACGCTGACCCTGGGGAAGACATTTATGTGTCGATTTCTGGCACGGCCGAGGTCGTGCGGGATGCGGCCAAGACACGGGAGCTCTGGTCAAAAATGGCCGAGTCATGGTTTCCGGGCGGTACATCAGACGCCGACCTTGCACTGGTCCAAGTGAAGATCATTCACGCCAACTATTGGGATGTGAATGAAAACAAGCTCGTACAGCTGCTTCATATTGCCAAGGCCATAGCCACTGGCGAGCGACCGACCACGCTCGGCGAACACGCCGAAATTCGCCTGGGGTGAATCGTCCCTTTGGCTGGCCCGGCCAGCCGGGTGCATGACGGCGGTCGCTCAAATCTGCACCCGGGTCCCCAGTTCAATCACACAGTTATCTGGCAGCCGGAAAAAGTCTGAGACACTGCCCGCATTGCGTGACATCAAGGCAAACAGTGTCTCGCGCCAGCGTGCCATGCCACTGCCTTTGGTGGGCACCACAATTTCGCGGCTCAGGAAGTAAGACGTTTCAAACAGATTGATGGGCAGCCCCCTGGTCTTGCAAAGCTCCAGCGCCCGGGGAATGTCCGGCGTGTTTTTGAAGCCGTAGTTCACCTCCACCCGCCAGAAACCCGCCACCAGCGGCTGTACCACCACGCGCTCGTCAAACGGTATCCAGGGAACATCGTGAAACACCACGGTCAGAATCACATTGCGCTCATGCATGACCTGGTTGTGCTTCAAATTGTGCAGCAGGGCCTGCGGCACGGTGTCAGGGTTGGCCACGGCATAAACCGCGGTGCGGGGCACCCGGTGGACACTGTCCTGCGAGAGTGCGGTCACAAAGGGCAGCAGGTCGGGGTCATCACGGCGAATACCTTCCAGCAGCAACTCCCTGCCCCTGCGCCAGGTCGCCATCACCATGAAAATACCGAAGCCAAGGACCACCGGGAACCAGCCACCCTGAAAGAACTTGATCGCGCATGAAGCCACCAGCAGCAGGTCCAGCGCCATGAAAACGCTGGTCGCCGCCAAAGCCACCGGCAAAGCGTAGTTCCAGCCAAAGCGGACCACAAAAAAAGTCAGCAGCGTTGTGATGAGCATGGTCACGGTGACGGCAATGCCATAGGCCGACGCCATGGCCGACGAACTGCCAAAGCCAAACACCGCCAGCAAGACTGCGCCCAGCAGCAGCCAGTTGACCCCCGGCATGTAGATTTGACCCAGCTCACGTGCCGAGGTGTATCGCACCAGCATGCGGGGCAGCAAGCCCAGTTGCATGGCCTGCTTG
>JANOAP010000062.1:0-3218 GCA_031411175.1 Rhodoferax sp.
TGATTTTTTGAGTTCGTTTGCAAACTCGGCGACGGTCGTACTGGACATTTGTTGTGTAACCTTTAAGCATGACCATTACTCTTGAGAAGCGGCTTCATTGGTAAACCAATGTTCGCGCGCCTTCATGATCATGGTCTTGGCATCGTCCGCAGACTGGCCGGTGATATCAGTGAGTTCGTCAACGGCCAGGTCGGCCAGGTCGTCGCGGGTATGAACGCCAGCGTCAGCCAGCTTGCCAATCAGTTCGGCATTCAGCCCTTCGAGATCGCGCAGGTCCTGCGACACTTCATCAACGCTTTCTTCATGCGCGATTTCCATGGTCAGCAGGGCGTCTTTGGCGCGGGTGCGCAATTCATTGACGGTATCCTCGTCAAAGCTTTCAATCTCCAGCATTTCCTGCAGGGGGACATAGGCCACTTCTTCCAGACTGGTGAAACCTTCGGCAATCAGGATGTCGGCGATTTCTTCGTCCACATCGAGTTTTTCCATGAAGAGCTTGCGACCTGAGTCAGTCTCGGTGGCCTGCTTCTGCGCAGACTCGGCCGCGTCCATGATGTTGATTTTCCAGCCGGTCAGCTCGGAGGCCAGGCGCACATTCTGGCCGCCGCGGCCAATGGCAATGGCCAGGTTTTCTTCATCGACCACCACATCCATGGCATGGCGCTCTTCGTCCACCACGATGCTGGACACGTTGGCGGGTGCCAGCGCGCCGATCACGAACTGGGCCGGGTCTTCGCTCCACAGCACGATATCAACGCGCTCGCCGGCCAGCTCATTGGTCACGCCATTCACGCGGGTGCCACGCACGCCAACGCAGGTACCTATGGGATCCACGCGCTTGTCATGTGACAGCACGGCGATCTTGGCACGCGAGCCGGCGTCACGGGCGCAGGATTTGATCTCCAGCAGGCCCTGCTCGATCTCGGGCACTTCGGTGCGAAAGAGCTCGATCATGAACTCAGGCGCAGAGCGCGACAGGATGATGGGCGCGCCGCGCAGCGTCAGGTCCACTTCCATGATCATGGCGCGAACGCGGTCACCGGAGCGCAGGTTCTCTTTGGGGATCATCTCGCCACGGCGCAGGCGGCCTTCAACCCGGCCACTCTCAACAATGATGTCGCCCTTGTCCATGCGCTTGACGGTGCCCACGAAAATCTTGTCGCCACGCGACATGAAATCGTTGAGCAGCATTTCGCGCTCGGCATCGCGAATTTTTTGCAGGATGACCTGTTTGGCCGCCATGGCGCCGATGCGCCCAATGGGCACGGATTCCACGGTTTCTTCGATGTACTCATCGACCTCAATGTCGGCAATCTGCTCAACCGCTTCAAACAGCAGGATCTCCTGGTCTGGCAACTGCAAACCGGCCTCATCGGGCACCACATGCCAGCGACGGAAAGTCTCATAGGCACCCGTGTCACGGTCCACAGCCACGCGGATGTCCACGTCGCCCGGGTACAGCTTCTTGGTGGCCTGTGCCAGCGCTGCCTCAACGGCGCCAAACACCACGTCCCGCTCCACGCTCTTCTCGCGTGAGATGGCTTCGACCAGCATTAACATTTCGCGATTCATGCCATGACTCTCCTATATCAATCTCAATCCGTTGCGGACGCGGTGTCTTTGACACCCCGCCCCTTGAAGCTCACGATGGGCGCCAGCCGCGCCTCCCGCAATTCGTCCAGCGTAAAACCCAGTGCCTGCACCGGCGCGGGTAGCCGCTTTTTGCTGACCTTTTGCCCCGGCTTCACCACCGGCGCATCGCTCCAGACGATTTGCCAGCCGGGCTTGCCCCCTGCTCCACCCTTCTCGTCGCTGACCCGCTCCAGCGTGCCGCGAAATTTCTTGCGCGTGGCGCTCACCTGGCCCGCAGCGGCAACCCCAATGGGAGCCTTCAGGTTCACGTCAATGACGTGGCCCACAAACCGTTCAAAGTCTTTCTCGTGCCGCAACGGGCGGTCTATGCCCGGTGACGACACTTCAAGCCGCTTGTACTCAATGCCGTCCACTTCGAGCGCAAACAATAACTGCCGGTTCACTTTTTCGCAGTCTTCAACATTGATGAACTGCTCGGGCTGACCGTCCATGCCCACTCCATCCGCTGGTAAAGGTGCCGCATCAGGCGAGGTCCACGGCAGATCGATGGTGATGCGCAGCAAGCCTCCGGCAGAGCGCTCAATCTCTACCAGGTCATAACCCAATCCGGTTACGGTTTGCTCAACAATCTCCTGAACTGCCACTTGACTTCCTGATCCCGCTTTGTGAATAGGCATGCGCACATGCAAAAACGAACGCCCAAAAAAAACGGGCGGTAAATACCCGCCCGTTTGGTCGTGAGCTCTGGATTGTACCCCATTTCGGGTGGAAAAGTGACCTGATGCGAGCGGAAAGTGCCTTGATTTCGAGGGCGATTACCGGATCAGCCCGCCGCCGCCAGAAGCGTGCGGGTGTAGAGGTGTTCCGGCGCATTAAAAACCTGGTCGATGGGGCCGGATTCAACGATTTGCGCGTCTTTCATCACGATGACATCGTGCGCCATGGCCCGGATGACATCCACATCATGGGTGATCAGCAGATAGCTCAAGGCCCGCTCCCGTTGCAGCCGCTGCAGCAGTTGCAGCACCTGCTTCTGGATGGTCACGTCCAGCGCACTGGTGGGCTCGTCCAGCACCAGCAGTTTCGGGCCGACGATCAACGCACGTGCAATGGCCAAACGCTGGCGCTGCCCGCCTGAAAATTCATGCGGGTAGCGCTCCAGCAGGCCGGGAAACTGGGCGTCGCCCATACCCACATCCAGCAAATCTTGCATGACGCGTTCACGCCGCTGCGCTTTGGTGAGTTCCGGCGCGTGTACGCGCAAGCCCTCCCCCACGATTTCTTCCACCGTCATGCGCGGCGACAGCGATGAAAACGGGTCCTGAAAAACAATCTGCATCAGCCGGCGCAGACCGTGGGTATCCGGATGGCCTTGCCAGGTCTGGCCGTTGACCTGCAAGTCACCGTCAAACGGCAGCAGGCCCAGCGCAGCCAGCGCCAGGGTGGACTTGCCAGAGCCGGACTCGCCAATGACGCCCAGCGTGCGACCGGGCAGCAGGTCACAGCTGACGTCTTTGACGGCCACGAATTCACCTTTTTTGAACCAGCCACGGACGCCGGGAATCCGCACCGGGTAGGCCACCCGCAGTGCCTTTGCATGGAGGATGGCCCCCACGCTTGCCACG
>JANOAP010000063.1:0-1953 GCA_031411175.1 Rhodoferax sp.
CTGCACAGCAGCCTTGATTTCATATTTGGTTGCGTCTTGCAGCACCTTGAAGGTCACCGTGTTGCTCTTTTCAGCGATCATGGTGGCCTTTTCAGACACCACGGGCGCGACCAGAACCTGCATCAAACGGCCTTCGTCAAATTTGGCTAAATTAGGACCGTGACTCATGCGAACATCTCCTTGAGTTTGTCCATGGCAGCCTTGGTAACCAACACCTTGCGGTAATGCACCAGCGACACCGGGTCAGCGTAACGGGGCTCAACCACCAGAATGTTCACCAGGTTGCGCGAGGCGAGGTACAGGTTTTCGTCGACTTCGTCGGCGATCACCAATACGGATTCCAGATTCATGGCCTTGAACTTGGCTGCCAGGGGCTTGGTTTTGGGTGAGTCCACTTTCATGGAATCAACCACAGCCAGGCGACCTTCACGAGCCAGTTGCGAGAAGATGGATGCCATACCGGCCCGGTACATCTTCTTGTTGATCTTCTGCGAGAAGTTCTCATCAGGCATGTTCGGGAAAATCCGGCCGCCTCCACGCCACAGTGGCGAGGACGTCATACCGGCACGGGCGCGGCCCGTTCCCTTTTGCTTGAAAGGCTTTTTGGTCGAGTGCTTGACCTGTTCGCGGTCTTTTTGGGCACGGGTGCCCTGACGCGCATTCGCCTGGAAGGCAACAACAACCTGGTGAACCAGATCTTCGTTGTACTCACGGCCAAATACGGTTTCTGGTGCTTCAAATTTTGAAGTCGCCTGACCTTGGTCATTCAGGAGTTCGAGCTGCATCAGTTCGCTCCTTTCGCGGTGGCTTCATTGCGAGTCTTGACCTTGATCGCGTGGCGAACCGTCACAAAACCGCCGGACGAACCAGGAATTGCACCCCGGATCATGAGCAGTTGACGCGCTTCGTCGATGCGGATCACATCAAGATTCTGGGTTGTTTTGGTGACGTCGCCCAAATGGCCCGTCATGCGCTTACCCGGGAAAACTCGTCCGGGATCTTGCGCCATGCCGATGGAGCCAGGCACATTGTGCGAACGGCTGTTGCCGTGGGAAGCACGCTGCGAGCTCATCTTGTGACGTTTGATGGTACCGGCAAAGCCTTTACCAATGGAAGTGCCCTGCACGTCGACCTTCTGACCCACCGCGAACACGGCAGACACGGGGACGACAGCGCCAGCGGCATACTGCGCCGCAGCGTCAGCAGCCACACGGAACTCCTGGATGATTTCACCAGCCTCAACGCCCGCTTTCGCAAGGTGGCCAGCAGCCGGCTTTGTCACACGCGATGCTTTTCGCGCGCCAAACGTTACCTGCAAGGCAACGTAGCCGTCATTCTCTTGGGTCTTGATCTGGGTAACACGGTTGTTTGACACGTCTACCACCGTCACGGGAATTGCATTCCCATCGTCGGTGAAGAGGCGCATCATGCCAACCTTGCGTCCCAGCAACCCTAAGCGATTGCTTTGACTCATTGTTTTCTCCGTAACTTTCACCGTTGCAACTTCAATTGGCTGCACCGTTTTTGCGTGAAAGACTGTTAATAAAACTCTGCCGCCCACCTAGGTGGATTTAGCAGAGCCCTAAAGTATAGCCCGATCCTGCTGTTTAAGCAACTGCGGGCCAATCTTCAGGTGATGCAGTGGTCCGCGCTTGCACTCAGACCACTGGAATTTCTTATTGCAGCTTGATTTCTACGTCCACGCCGGCGGGCAGGTCGAGCTTCATCAACGCATCAACAGTTTTGTCTGTCGGGTCAACGATGTCCATCAAACGCTGGTGGGTGCGGATTTCGAACTGGTCGCGGCTGGTCTTGTTGACGTGCGGTGAACGCAGAATGTCAAAGAGCTTCATGCGGGTTGGCAAAGGCACGGGGCCCTTGACAATCGCACCGGTGCGCTTGGCAGTATCAACAATTTCGGCTGCTGACTGGTCGATCAGCTTGTAATCAAAC
>JANOAP010000064.1:0-3650 GCA_031411175.1 Rhodoferax sp.
GAAATGGTCATGCCGGGTGACAACGTGTCGATCACTGTGAAGCTGATCAACCCGATTGCCATGGAAGAAGGCCTGCGCTTTGCTATCCGCGAAGGTGGCAAGACCGTCGGTGCGGGTGTCGTGGCTAAGATCATTGCGTAACTTGTTGAGAGTTTGATCAGTAGGGGTATAGCTCAATTGGCAGAGCGTCGGTCTCCAAAACCGAAGGTTGTAGGTTCGATTCCTACTGCCCCTGCCACCTGATTCAGGTGGCTTAAGTGGCCCGCCATGAGAATGGCGGGCTTCAGCGTCTAAAGAGTGGTGGTGGCACCCAGGGCGCTGACAGCATCCAGGGGATGCTGAAGATTTTCAGAAGCAGTGATATTTACAGCGCCAGACGCGCGAATTAGTTTTAAAAATGGCCACTCCACAAGTTCAAACTGTCAGTACTGCCGGCGACAAGGCCAAGCTCGCCGCAGCCGTGGCGCTGGTCATTGGTGCTTTGGCGGCCTTTTACCTGCTCTCAAAGCAGGGGCAGATCGCCCAGTGGGGTGCTCTGGTGGTTGGGCTGGGTGCTGCTGTGGTGGTGTTCTTTAACTCCGAACCGGGCAAAGAATTGTTTGCGTTTGGCCGCGATGCCTGGCGTGAAGTCAAGAAGGTGGTCTGGCCGGAGCGCAAAGAGGCCATGCAAATGACGGCGTATGTTTTTGCGTTTGTGCTGGTCATGGCTGTTTTTCTCTGGCTGACGGACAAAACGCTGGAATGGGTGTTTTACGACTTGATTCTGGGATGGAAAAGATAATGACCGATGTTGTAGAAACCCCGTCTTCAGAAGCCCTGGTTCCTGAGGGTGCGGATGCGGTGCCGGTTGCCCCGGTAAATCCTGATCTGCGCTGGTACGTTGTGCACGCTTATTCGGGAATGGAAAAGGCGGTAGAGCGGAACATTCTCGAGCGCATCACCCGTGCCGGCATGCAGTCCAAATTTGGGCGCATCCTGGTTCCGATGGAAGAAGTGGTCGAGATCAAGAACGGCCAGAAGAAAACCACTGAGCGCAAATTTTTCCCAGGCTATGTGCTGGTCGAAATGATCATGGACGACGATAGCTGGCACCTGGTGAAGCACACCAACAAGGTGACTGGATTTGTCGGTGGTGCCAAAACCCGGCCGTCTCCGATTTCCGAAGCTGAAGTGATGAAGATCGTCAACCAGATGCAGGAAGGCACAGAGAAGCCGCGTCACAAGGTTGAGTTCGTCGTGGGCGAGTATGTTCGTGTCAAGGACGGTCCCTTCACCGACTTCAATGGTTCGGTTGAAGATGTCAACTACGACAAGAGCAAGGTTCGCGTGTCGGTCACGATTTTCGGGCGTGCCACACCGGTCGAGCTGGAGTTTTCCCAGATCGAAAAAACCTGATCAGGCATTCGCAGGCAGGTTTTTATTTCGCACTTTCCGACTCAGTGCGAATGTTTGAAGTGAGTCGTTAACCTCGGGAAGCCAGGGCCTGCCTTTTAATCAGTGAAAGGGCGGTGTCAGGGCGTTATTACCCGCAAGGAGCAAACAATGGCGAAAAAAATCGTCGGTTTTGTCAAGCTGCAAGTGCCAGCTGGTAAGGCCAATCCATCACCACCCATCGGTCCCGCATTGGGTCAGCGCGGTTTGAACATCATGGAGTTCTGCAAGGCATTCAATGCGCAGACCCAGGGGATCGAGCCAGGCCTGCCACTGCCAGTGGTGATTACTGCGTTCGCAGACAAGAGCTTCACCTTCATCATCAAATCGCCACCATCGTCGATTCTGATCAAGAAGGCCGCCAAGATCGACAAGGGCTCGCCACGTCCCCACCAGGACAAGGTCGGCAAGGTAACCCGTGCCCAGCTTGAAGAAATTGCGAAAGCCAAAATGAAAGACCTGACCGCTGCCGACATGGACGCAGCGGTTCGCACCATCGCCGGCTCTGCCCGCTCGATGGGCGTGACTGTGGAAGGTGTTTAACATGACGCAACTCACCAAGAAACAGAAAACCTTCGCAGGCAAGGTTGACAGCAACAAGCTGTACCCGCTGACGGACGCGCTGGGCATCGTCAAAGAATGCGCAACCGCCAAATTTGATGAGTCCATCGATGTGGCCGTTCAGCTTGGCATCGATGCCAAGAAGTCTGATCAAGTGGTTCGTGGCGCTGTCGTGCTGCCCAACGGCACCGGCAAAACCAAGCGTGTCGCGGTGTTCGCCCAGGGTGCCAAGGCTGAAGAAGCCAGGGCCGCCGGTGCTGACATTGTGGGTATGGACGATCTGGCTGCCATGGTTAAAGCCGGTGACATGCCTTTCGATATCGTGATTGCTGCCCCTGACGCGATGCGCGTTGTCGGTACGCTGGGTCAGATCCTCGGACCTCGCGGTTTGATGCCTAATCCCAAGGTGGGCACGGTCACGCCGGACGTGGCAACCGCTGTCAAGAACGCCAAGGCAGGTCAGGTGCAGTTCCGTGTTGACAAAGCCGGTATCGTGCATTCCACGATTGGTCGGCGCTCGTTCGACACCGACAAGCTGCAAGGCAATCTGGCTGCGCTGATTGAGGCTTTGACCAAGGCCAAGCCTGCGTCCAGCAAGGGTGTTTATTTGAAGAAGATTGCGGTATCGAGCACGATGGGTGTGGGCGTCCGCGTGGACACCCAAACCATCGCCGCCTGAGCGCAGTGAGAATTCTGGCCGCCTGAAAAGCTGGCCTGATGTGGTGGGCTGTTGCTGTCGCAAAACAGGAGCAGGTCATCCAAGACCGTTGGTGTGCGACCTGTAGCAATACAGATTTGTACTTAATCAGTGGGCTCTGGGTTTGCCTGGAGCCTTACGCCAACGCAGATGGCGATCCCGCTGCAAAAGGAGTTTTGATTCCTGAAACAGTTGATCGCTGCAATGTGGCGTGCCCTGTGGCCCTGAATTTAAAACCAGGCTGACGGGCACATTGAAAAGGAGTAGACCTTGAGTCTTAATCGCAGTGAGAAAGAAGCCGTCATCAGTGATGTGACTGGCCTCGCCGCAAAAGCTCAAACGCTCGTGATGGCGGAATACCGTGGCATCACGGTCGCTGACATGACCAAATTGCGCTCTACGGCGCGCAGCAATGGTGTAAGCCTCAGTGTGTTGAAAAACACGCTGGCTCGCCGTGCTGTCGCTGGTAGCGGGTTTGCCGTCGTGTCCGACCTGATGACTGGTCCGCTGATCTATGGCTTCTCTGTTGATGCAGTAGCCGCCGCGAAAGTGGTGTCTGACTTTGCGAAAACCAACGATAAATTGGTGATTCGCGGTGGTGCATTTGCTGGAAAAGCTCTGGACGTGAACGGCGTTAAGCAGTTGGCAAGTATCCCTTCCAAAGAAGTGTTGCTGGCGCAGTTGCTGGGCTTGATGCAGTCCCCTATTTCGCGTACCGCCCGTGTGCTGGCCGCGATTGCGGAGAAGAGAAGCGCTGCCCAAGCCGCGCCCGAAGCGACACCAGAAGCACCCGCTGAGGCAGTTCCAGCTTAAGGCTGTGCCGCACTTTGTAATCAATATTTTTAGGAAATCAAAATGGCATTCGATAAAGACGCATTTTTGACCGCGCTGGACAGCATGACGGTCATGGAACTCAACGACCTGGTGAAAGCCATCGAAGAGAAATTTGGTGTGAGCGCAG
>JANOAP010000065.1:0-3802 GCA_031411175.1 Rhodoferax sp.
CAGCAGGCCACCATGGGTGTTGAGCGGCAGGGCACCTCCTGGCAAAAAGTCGCCATTGCGCACACGCTGTGCCGCTTGCCCGCGCGGCGCAAAGCCAATTTCTTCGAGCAGCATGGTGAGCGTGATGGTGAACGAGTCGTAAATGGCCAGGTAGTCGATGTCGGCAATGTGCAGCTTGGCATCAGCAAATGCACGCTGTGCGGCGGCACCGGCCCCGCACTGCTGCACGTCGGCCATGGCCGTCAAATGCTGATGCAGATGCGCTTGCCCTGCCCCGGCAATCGCCACGCCGGGTTGTATGAGGGGTTGCGGTGCAGGCCGGGCCGAGACCACCAGTGCCATTGCACCATCAGAAATGGGGCAGCAGTCCAGCAGCCTGAGCGGCGCGGCGATGGGCTTGGAGGCCAGCACCTGTTCCAGCGAAATCGGGTCGCGAAGATGCGCGTCGGGGTGGCGAGCCGCATTGGCCCGCATTAGCACGGCAAACTCGGCCAGGTCAATGGGCGTGCAGCCCGTCTCATGCAGATAGCGCGAGGCCAGCAACGCGTAATAGGCGGGCACCGAAGCGCCGTTGGGCACTTCAAAATCGGCATCGCCCACCTGCGCCAACGTCTGGATAGAGCTGTCACGCGTCTGGCCGCTGAGGCGGTTTTCTCCGGCCACGACCAGCACGTTTTGGCAACGCCCGCTGGTCACCAGCTCACGCGCCAGCATCAGCATGGCCGCCCCCGTGGCACCGCCGAGCTGCACGCTGTGCGCATAGGCGGGGCGCAGCGAAAAGCGCTCGCAAAACAGGGTGGACAGCATCAGGTGCGGCAGCGTGGTGGCGTAGCCGCACAGCACACCGTCGATCTGGTCGCGCGGCAATTGGGCCTCTGCCATGGCGCCTTGCGCCGCTTGCGCCATCAGGTCCAGCGCGCTGCGGCCTTCCAGGCGACCGAAGGGCGTGTTGCCTGCGCCGGTGATATAGGCTTTGCCGGTTTGATTCATGTCGGTTGCCTTATGCCCGTGCCTTGCGCTCATGTCTTGCGGGGGCGGCCTGGTTGCGCCACAGCGATTCGCAAAGGGTAGCCTCGCGCTTCAAACTCTGCGCCAGTGCCGCTTCACGCGAACTGATGCGGTCGCTTAGTGCCGCAATGCTGATAGCGCCCACGGGGCGGCCGTCTGGCCCCATCAACGGCACGGCGATGCCGCCCATGCGGTCAACCACCACGTCCAGCAGCACCGCATAGCCCTGCAGCCGCGCTTGGCTCATGTGCGCTTCAAGCAGGCTGCGGCTGATGCGGGGGTGCCGACCCAGCCGCGCCTCAACTTGCGGCATGGCGGCTTCGCGTTCGGGCTCAGGGCTCCAGGCCAACAGCGCCAGGCTGCCTGCGCCCACACCCAAAGGACGGCGGCTGCCCACCTCCAGGTAGTTGGCGCGGATGGGGAAGCTGCCCAGCTCAAGATCCACGCACAAAGATTCCACCCCGCTGGGAACCGACAGAATGGCCGTGTCTTCAAACTCGCCCGCCAGGCGCAGCAGGCTGGGCCGCACAACCGCACGCGGGTCAAACTGCGCCAGCGCCGCAGCGCCCAGGCCCAGCAGCTCAGGGCCCAATGCATAGCACTTGGTTTGCGCGTCGCGCGTGATGAAGCCGTCGCGCGACAGCACCTCCAGCAGGCGCAGCGCAGTGGCTTTGTCCAGCCCGGTGGCGACGGCAATGTCGGTCAGCCGGTGGCTGCCGCCCAAGGTGAAAACTTTCAGAATGCGGCAGGCTTTTTCGACCGACGAGCTGGGGTCGGCTTTGTCGGCGCGATCCGCCGTGTCAGCTTTGGCGCTGGCAGATGCATCTGCGAAGGCTGGCAGAGAGGGTGTGGGCATGTGTTCAAATTTGTTTCACAAGAAGAAACACTAATCTGAACTAATAGTAGTTACATTGCCATTTAGCTGTCAACAGGGTTTTCATAAGGTTTTATCTGGTAAAACTTTATGAACCCATCACAGAGAGCCAACAGCGCGACAGACCTGGAAAATTCTGGTGAAAATTCAGAAAACCAGCATGTCACTACACTTTCAATAGCACACCAAGCTCATTACACGGGGGCTAGAGGCCTTTTTACCTCCCAATCCCCCTTGCAAATGCCATTGCAAACGCCTCAAGCCAGCGTGTAAGCCGTCTTCACCGTGGTGAAGAACTCCTGCGCGTATTTCCCTTGCTCACGCGAGCCAAAGCTGGAGCTTTTGCGCCCACCAAACGGCACGTGGTAGTCCACGCCCGCAGTGGGCAGGTTCACCATCACCATACCGGCCTGGCTGTGGCGCTTGAAGTGGGTGGCGTATTTCAGGCTGGTGGTGGCAATACCGGCGGACAGGCCAAACGGCGTGTTGTTGGACTCAAACAGCGCCTCTTCGTAACCCTTCACGCGGATGATGCTGGCCACCGGGCCAAACACTTCTTCGCGGTTGATACGCATGCCTGCCGTGGTGTCGGTCAACAGGGCCGGCGCCATGTAGAAACCCTCGGTGCCCAGCTTCAGGCGCTCGCCACCGGCCACCAGCACAGCACCTTCGGCCTGGCCAATGTCCACGTAGCTCAAGTCCTGCTCCAGCTGAGACAGCGACGACACGGGGCCGATGTCAATACCGGCCTGCAGGGCATCGCCCACCTTGAGCCCGGCCATGCGCGCCTTCACAGCCTCTACAAACTTGGGGTAAATGCCATCGGTAACGATCAAACGGCTGGAGGCCGTGCACCGCTGGCCAGTCGAGAAAAACGCGCTTTGCACGCTGAGTTCCACCGCCTGGGCCAGGTCGGCATCGTCCAGAATAACTTGCGGGTTTTTGCCACCCATTTCCAGTTGCACCTTCTTGAGGTTGACGGCACATTGCTGTGCAATTCGGCCACCCACGGTTTGTGAACCTGTGAAGCTGATGGCATCAATGCCAGGGTGATTGACCAGGGGGTCACCAATGACCGAGCCACGGCCCATCACCAGGTTGAACACACCGGCGGGAATGCCGCTGCGGCTGATGATTTCGGCCAGCGCCCAGGCGCAGCCCGGCACCAGGTCGGCGGGTTTGAGCACTACACAATTGCCGTAGGCCAGGGCCGGGGCCACTTTCCAGGCCGGGATGGCAATGGGGAAGTTCCACGGTGTGATCAGGCCCACCACCCCCATGGGCTCGCGGGTCACTTCCACACCAATGCCGGGACGCACCGATGGCAAGGTCTCGCCCGCCAGGCGCAGGCATTCCCCCGCAAAAAATTTGAAAATATTGCCGGCACGAGCGGCTTCGCCAATGCCTTCAGGCTTGGTCTTGCCTTCTTCGCGGGCCAGCAGGGTGCCCAGCTCTTCACGGCGGGCCAGAATTTCATTGCCAATTTTGTCCAGCGCATCGGCCCGGGCCTGAATGCCCGAGGTAGACCACGCGGGGAAAGCCGCCCGCGCCGCCTGCACCGCTGCATCCAACTGGGCGGCGGAGGCCTGGGTGTATTCGCCAATCACGTCGGCCGTATTCGACGGGTTGATGTTGGGCGTGTAGGCGGCACCGGCGACCCATTGGCCGTTGATGAGGTTGTCGAATTTTTGAGTCATGACGTTTCCAGATTGCAAAGGTGAAAGAGCTTGGGAGCTTTAGAACCTACTGAGTAAGAACCTACTGAGGGCCAAGCTTCTTGATGAGTGCGTTCAGCTCCTCCATCTCGGCGGGCTTCAGGTCGGTCAAAGGCGCGCGCACAGGGCCGCCATCATGGCCGACCAACTTGGCACCCGCCTTGATGATACTCACGCCATAGCCTTCCACGCGGTTGCGGATGTC
>JANOAP010000066.1:0-10998 GCA_031411175.1 Rhodoferax sp.
CGCACCCGCATTGTCAAACGCTTCGGCATACAACTCCATCGCCGCGTGTGCCGTGTAGCAGCCCGCGCAACCGGTGGCGTGCTCCTTTAGGTGCGCGGGATGTGGCGCGCTGTCGGTGCCCAAAAAAAACCGGGGTGATCCGCTGGTGGCAGCCTCAACCAGTGCCAGCCGATGCGTCTCGCGCTTGAGCACCGGCAGGCAGTAGTAGTGTGGTCGGATGCCGCCCGTGAAGATGGCGTTGCGGTTGTACAGCAGGTGGTGTGCCGTGATGGTGGCCCCGGTGAACCGGTCAGCGCCGTGCACGTACTGCGCGGCTTCCTGGGTGGTGATGTGCTCGAACACAATCTTGAGCTCAGGGAAATCACGGCGCAGGGGAATCAGCTGGGTGTCGATGAACACGGCTTCGCGGTCAAACAAATCAATGTCAGGGCTCGTAACTTCGCCATGCACCAGCAGCAGCAGGCCCTCCCGCTGCATGGCTTCCAGCGTCTTGTAGGTCTTGCGTAGATCGGTCACACCGGCGTCGCTGTTGGTGGTAGCGCCTGCCGGGTACAGCTTGGCCGCCACCACACCGGCGTCTTTGGCGCGCTTGATCTCATCGGCAGCCAGGTTGTCGGTGAGGTAGAGCGTCATCAGCGGCTCGAACTTCATGCCCTGCGGCACGGCAGCACGAATGCGCTGGGCATAGGCCAGCGCATGTGCCGCCGTGGTTACCGGGGGCTTCAGATTGGGCATGATGATGGCACGGCCAAACTGCGCCGCCGTGTGGGGCACCACGGTTTTCAGTGCGTCGCCATCGCGCACGTGGAGGTGCCAGTCATCGGGCCGGGTGAGGGTCAGTTCATTCATCATGTTCAGATTTACTTTTCAACGGGTTGCGACAGTAGATAGTCCCACAGCGCCTGGGCCGTGCGCTTGTGCGCAGGGATGCCGCCTTTACCGCCATGACCGGAGCCGCGCTGGGACTCTTTGCCGGACGGCGCCTCCCGATAGGCGCGCACATCCATCGTGATCTCCAGGCCCTTGATGTCAGGCGGCACCGCGCTCACCAGCCGCTTGGCCCGCAGCTCTTTCTTCACGGCGCTGTGCGGCAGGAACGCAATGCCGTGGCCTTCAAGCGCCATGGCTTTCAAGCCTTCGGCCATGTCGGTCTCGTACACCCGGTCAAAGTGGATGGCCGTGCCGGATTGCTTGAGGATCAGATCCACCATTTGCCCCAGATACGCGCCCGGTGCGTAGCCCAGGTAGGGCAATAACTGCCCTGCACGGCCCGGCAGCTTGTAGAGGGGCGCACCATCGGCATCCGGCTTGACGTACGCCGCAATCACCTCCTGCCCCAGGCTGACCATCTCATAACGGTCTGCATCCAGCTGGAAAGGCTGTGACGGGTGGTGGTATGAGATCAACACATCACAACTGCCCTCCACCATGCGCATGACCGCATCGTGCACGTTGAGCGCAATCAGGCGGCTTTTGATGGGGCCAAAGTTCTCACGCAGTGTGGACACCCAGGCCGGGAAAAATGTGAAGGCCAGCGTGTGCGGCACGGCGAACTCAATCACGTCCTGCCCGGCAGAGGTATGGCCGCGCAGCATGGCACGCGTGCTTTGCAGCGACTGCAGCATTTCCAGCGACTGGTCGTACAGCGTCTCCCCGGCAGGCGTGAGCCGGGTGGGGTAGCTGCTGCGGTCCAACAGGTCAGAGCCCGCCCAGGCTTCCAGCGACTGGATGCGCCGGGAAAACGCGGGCTGGGTCACATGGCGCAACTGGGCAGAGCGACTGAAACTGCGGGTTTCAGCCAGGGACACAAAGTCTTCAAGCCATTTGGTTTCCATACTGTTACTGCGCCAATCCCAAGATGTTCCAGGACGTCACATGCACCCCCTTCGCGTAGAAGCTCTCCTTGCCGCCATAGACCAAAATCGGATCGGCAGCCAGGGTACCAGCATACTTCTTCCAAAGGGCAAAGCCATCCAGCCAGTCAGCACTGAAAGTAGTGCCAGATTTGACTTCAACGGCATGCAGTTTGCCACTGTGCTCAAAAACCAGATCAACTTCAACGCCGTGATTGTCTCGCCAGAAGTAGATGTCTGCATTCAACCCCTGATTCCAGCGGTGTTTGAGTGTTTCCGATACCACCCAGGTTTCGAAAATGGCACCCCGCATGGCGTGTGTCGCCAACGTCGCAGCACTGTCCACGCGTAGCAGATGGCACAACAGGCCTGTATCAAGAAAATAAAGTTTGGGCATCTTGACCAGACGTTTCCCAAAATTCTGGTGAAAAGGTTGCAGCAAAAAGACGACGTAGCTCGCCTCCAGCACAGTCAACCAGCTTTTGGCGGTGGTATGACTGATGCCGCAATCAGAGGCAAGCGCCGAGAGGTTAAGCAGTTGCCCGCTGCGGGCGGCGCACATCAGCACAAACCTGCGAAATAGCGACAGGTTGACAACACCCAACACCTGCCGGACATCGCGCTCAATGTAAGTCGTGGTGTAGGCACCCAGCCATTGGCCCGGGCTGGCAATGCGACGGCGCGAGTCAAACAAGGCTGGGTAGCCACCCGACCAGACTGCCGCCTCCATGGTTTTACCCAGGCTCTCAGCCAGTCGCAGCTCAGACACCGACAAGGGTAGTAACTGGACCAGCCCCACCCGGCCCGCCAGAGACTGACTGATGCGCCCGAGCAAGCCAAACTGCTGGGAGCCTGTCAGGATGAACTCACCCATGCGTGCGCGCCCATCCACAATACCCTGCAGATAAGAAAATACCTCGGGCGAATTCTGCACTTCGTCAAAGACTGCACCTTCAGGCAGCATGGCCAGAAACTGGCGCGGGTCCGAATCAAAACGCTGGCGAACTTCCAGATCTTCAAACGTGAAATAGGGCTTTCCGGGAAAACTCTGCCGAGCCAGCGTGGTCTTGCCGGACTGACGCGGCCCCGTGAGAGCGACCACCGGAAAGCCCTGGGCCAGGCTATTGACCAGTTGGGTGGCTTGACGCTTGATCATTTGTACAAATTGAATTTGTGAATTTCAAATTGTACAGTTTTAGCCGGTGATTTTTAACGACCGACATCACGACTATTCCCGATCAACGCCTCATAGGAGGCACGGGTCGCAGGCGACACCGCACCCAGCACTTGTGCATATGGCGTCTTGTGGCGCGCCAGCAGCCGGGCAGACGCCACGGCTTTGGAGCGGCAAAACCAATGGCAGGTGTGTTGCATCAAAAACAGCTCGGCCGACACGGTGAAGGCCTTGCGCTTGGGGTCGATTTGACCCGGGTTCTCCAACAGCCCGGCCAGCCCCTTGGCGTGAATGGCGAACGCGCGACGCAGGTCAAACGTGGCAGCCGGGAAAAGCACCGCCGCGTAGGGCACAGCAAACGGCAGCCTGCTCACCCGCGTGCGCACCGTGTCTTCACGGGCGAACTCTGTTGCAAAGGTGCTGAACTGCTCGGCCAGCTTGACCTCCTGCGTGGCCAGAAAGCTCCAGACCTGCGATTGCCGTTCCGCGTCCTCCTCGGCCAGCGCCCGCAGGTAGCCATCGGTCAGGCTTTCCATCAGTTTTTCAATGTCATAGCGCGACAACGCGCTGCCCAGCAACCTGATGCGCGCACTTTGGTCGCGCTTTTTCAGAACAAGAAAGGCACCGGCAATCAGCGCAAAAAGCAACAAGTCCATGGCACGCGCCTTACTCAGAGCTCTGTTGCAACGCCCACATGGCCGCATAGCGCCCGTTGGCCAACAGCAACTGGGTGTGGGATCCGCGCTCGATGATATGACCCGCGTCCATCACCAGAATCTCGTGGGCATCCACCACGGTGGACAGCCGGTGCGCAATCACCAGGGTGGTCTTGTTTTGCGCCACGCTTTGCAGTTCGGCCTGGATGGCGCGCTCGTTGGCCGAATCCAGCGCACTGGTGGCTTCGTCAAAAATCAGGATGGGCGGGTTCTTGAGCAAGGTGCGGGCAATGGCCACGCGCTGCTTTTCACCGCCCGACAGTTTGAGGCCGCGCTCGCCCACCATGGTGTCATAGCCACCCGGCGTGCTGGCAATGAAGCTGTGAATGTGCGCCGAGGCAGCGGCCTCTTCCACCTGCGCGCGCGTGGCGCCGGGCTGACCGTAGGCAATGTTGTACTCCACCGTGTCGTTGAACAGCACCGTGTCCTGCGGCACGATGCCAATGGCCTGGCGTACGCTGGCCTGGGTGACCTGCTTGATGTCCTGCCCGGCAATCAATATTTTGCCCTGCTGCACGTCATAGAACCTGAACAACAGGCGCGCCAGCGTGGATTTTCCGGAACCCGAAGGCCCCACCACCGCCACAGTTTTGCCCGCGGGAATCTCAAAGCTGATGTGATGCAGGATGGGCCGGGCCGGGTCATAGGCAAAGCTCACATCGTCAAATTTCACGGCGCTCGAGTTGCCCACGTTCAGCGCCCGCGCGCCGGGCACGTCGGCAATCTCGCGCTCACGCTCCATCAGCGTGAACATCTTCTCCAGGTCGGTCAGGCTTTGCTTGATTTCGCGGTAGATCACACCCAGAAAATTGAGCGGAATGTAGAGTTGAATCATGAACGCGTTGACCATGACCAGGTCGCCCAGCGTCATGCGGCCTTCGACCACGCCCTGTGTCGCACGCCACAGCATGGCGACCAGGGCCACGGCGATGATGAGTTGCTGGCCGGTGTTGAGCAGGCTCAACGTGGTCTGGCTCTTGACAGCCGCACGCCGGTACTTTTCAAGGCTGCTGTCATAGCGCTTGGCTTCAAACTCTTCATTGTTAAAGTACTTGACGGTTTCATAGTTCAGCAGCGAGTCGATGGCGCGGCTGTGCGCGGTGGAATCCAGCTCGTTCATCTTCTTGCGGAACTGGGTGCGCCACTCGGTCACCGTGATGGTGAAGCTGATGTAGAGCACTAGCGCGGCAATGGTGATCCAGGCAAACCACACGTCAAACTTCACGGCCAGCAGCGTGAGGACCAGCGTCACCTCAATCAGCGTGGGAATGATGCTGTACAGCGAATAACTGATGAGTGAATGCACACCCCGCGTGCCACGTTCGATGTCGCGCGTCATGCCGCCGGTCTGGCGCTCCAGATGAAAGCGCAGGCTCATCGCGTGCAGATGGCGAAACACCTCAAGTGAAATGGACCGTGCGGCTCCTTCGGTTGCCTTGGCAAACACCAGCTCACGCAGTTCCGTGAAAAGTGATGTGGACAGGCGCAGCGCGCCATAGCCCAACAACAGGGCGGCAGGCACCACCAGCAACGCGGCGGGGTCGCCGGGCTTGAGGGTCATGCTGTCCACCAGGTTCTTGAGGAGCAAGGGCACACCCACATTGGCCACCTTGGCACCCACCATGAAGGCCAGCGCGGCCATCACCCGCCACTTGTAAATCCAAAGGTAGGGGAACAGGCGGCTTAACGTGGACCAGTCCGACCGGGGGACTACAGAAGCCGACGAAGGGGATGAAGTGGTGCCTGTATTGGTGCCTTTGGCGGTGCCGGGGAGATTGGGGGCGGGCAAGGTGGCACTGGTTTCACCGCGGTTGCGCATGGGGGACAATCCTGACTGTAGTTAACTCATGATTGTGCCTATGTCTGCAAATTCAAGCGCGGATGACATCCAGCTGCCTATCGACCAGGAGCTGGTGCTCAAGGTCATTCCCATGCCGGGCGATTGCAACGCCAACGGTGACATCTTTGGCGGCTGGGTGATGGCCCAGGTCGATCTGGCGGGCTCAGTGGTGCCTGCCCGCTACACCATGGGCCGCATGGCGACCGTGGCGGTAAACGAATTTGTCTTCAAGCAGCCTGTGCGCGTGGGCGATCTGCTGTCGTTTTTTGCCAGCGTACAGCGTGTGGGCAACACGTCCATCACGGTGAAGATTGAGGTGTATGCCGAACGCATCCGGGCGCAGCGCAAGTATGTGAAGGTCACAGAGGCGTCCCTGACCTACGTGGCCATAGATGAGGCGGGTAAGCCGAGGACTTTGCCGAATCCTGGCGGCTCGCATTTACTCTCTTATTAATAGCAAACTATTTAATCATCATAAGCTCTAGAGGCCCATATCATTGGGCGTCCCGCTCTTGAAGACAGTTTGACATGCGCAGGGTTGTGTTCATCAGCCATCCCAATGTGGTGATCAGCAGCCATGTGCCGGTGCCACAGTGGCCTCTCTCTGACTTGGGCCGGGCGCGCATGAACGCTGCACTTGCGCAGCCCTGGGTTGCCGAGATATCGGCCGTCTACAGCAGCGCAGAGCAAAAATCGATGGACGGCGCTGAAATCCTGTCCCGGCACCTGTCCCTCGGCTTCACGGCCAGACATGAACTGGGTGAAAACGACAGGTCTTCAACCGGTTTTCTCCCACCCGATGAGTTCGAGGCTGTGGCGGACCAGTTTTTTGCCAGGCCGGATGAATCCGTGCGCGGCTGGGAAACGGCTTGGGCTGCGCAACAACGAATTGTTTCTGCTGTCAATTCATTGGCTAAAACTGACAACTCGTCAGGGACGATTGCCATCGTGTCCCACGGTGCCGTTGGAACCCTGCTGTATTGCAACTTGTCGGGGCTGCCCATCTCACGGCAGTGGGATCAGCCTGCAAATGGTGGGGGCAACTACTATGCGTTTCAGCTCAACCCAATCGCTGTCTTTTCGTGGTGGAAAGCAATTGATGAGATCGCAGTCTGACCACAAAGCTAAAACGCCCCATGCCGCCCCTGCCCTGACGCAAAGCGTGCAGCGCCTTGCATACCTTCACCAATGCACTGCTTGCCGCGCTCCCACTCCTGATGCAGGGCCTGCGGCAGCGGCAAGTCCCACTGTGTGTAGGCGCTCATGCGGTCGGCCAGCATGGTCTTTTGCGGGAAGGCGGCCAGCTGTTTGGCCAGCGCCAGTGCGGCTTCCAGCGCTTGGCCAGTGGGGACCACGCGGTTGCACAGGCCCATCTGCAGTGCCTCTGTAGCCTCCACTTTGCGGCCCGTCAGAATCAAGTCCATGGCGTGGCCCATGCCGATGAGGCGTGGCAGACGTACCGTGCCACCGTCAATCAGCGGCACGCCAAAGCGGCGACAGTACACGCCGAAGTACGCGTCCTGTTCCATCACACGCATGTCGCACCAAAGAGCCAGCTCCATGCCACCGGCGACAGCTGCACCGCTGACGGCCGCAATCACCGGTTTGGACAGCAGCAGGCGCGACGGCCCCATAGGTCCAAGCGCAGACTTGTTAGCTGGATCGAAGTCCAGTTCTGAAAATGCCCCCGCCTGATCCGCACTGCCTTCCGCCAGCATCTTCGCCCCGGCCTGCAAATCCCACCCCGCACAAAAATGCCCTTGCGCGCCATGGAACACTGCGACCCTGGCACCGGGGTCGGCATCAAACTTAAGAAATGCGGCGTGGAGTTGCAGCGCCGTTTGTGAATCTACGGCGTTGCGCACTTCGGGGCGATTGAGCGTCACCACCGTGACTTCTTCATGCTGTCTGACTTCAACCGTATTGCTCATAGCGTTGATTAGAACGAGCCCCGTCCACGGGGCCACTGGTAACAACCCTGTTCGGGGTCAACCCTAAGGACAGCCCCGTCGCTTCCCGCTATAAACGAGCAACAAAAAAGAAGGAGTCAGAGTGCAGGTTCTTCAACTGGTCATCAGTGGAGTTGCACAGGGCTGCATTTACGGCCTGATTGCGCTGGGCTTTGTGCTGATCTACAAGGCCACCGAAACCGTCAGCTTTGCCCAGGGCGAGCTGATGATGCTGGGCGCGTTCGGCGGGCTGGCGGGAATGACCATGCTCGGCTTTCCGTTCTGGGTGGCGGTGCTGAGTTCGGTGATGGCCATGGCGCTGTTTGGCGTGCTGCTGGAGCGCATGGTGATACGACCCATTTTGGGGCAGCCCGCGTTCTCCATCGTGATGCTGACGATTGGCATAGGCTACGTGGCGCGCGGCCTGATCACCATGATTCCGGGCATTGGCACCGAGACTCACACCCTGCCCGTGCCCTATAAAGACCAGATCTGGAAAGTGGGTGCACTGGTACTCAATGTGGAGCAGATGGCCGTGATCTTTGCGACCGCCGTGCTCTGCGGCCTGCTCTATGCGCTGTTTCGCTACAGCAAGCTTGGTATTGCGATGCAGGCGGCCTCCCAAAACCAGCTCGCGGCTTACTACATGGGCATTCCGGTGAAACGGCTCAATGGCATCGCCTGGGGGCTGGCCGCAGCGGTTGCCGCCATTGCCGGGCTGCTGCTGGCTCCCATCACCTTTGTGCACGCCAACATGGGGTTTATCGGGCTCAAGGCGTTTCCGGCAGCGGTGGTGGGTGGCTTTGGCAGTTTGCCCGGCGCGATTGTGGGCGGGCTCATCATCGGCATTGTGGAATCGCTGTCGGGCTTTTACCTGCCTGACGGATTCAAGGACACCGCCGCCTACATCATGGTGCTGGTCATGTTGATGGTGAAGCCCAACGGCCTGTTTGGCGAAAACCTCCGGAAAAAAGTCTGAAATGCGTTTCATCTTCAAGACCGATTACGCGCAGGACATCAAGCTGGCCAAGCACGGCGGGCAGGTGTTCTGGTACAGCGCGCTGATGTTGCTGCTGGTGGCAGCGCCCTGGCTTTTTGCAGAGTACTGGCTGGCCCAGCTCACCTTCGTGTTGATCTATTCGATTGCCGGTTTGGGCATCATGCTACTGGCAGGCTTCACGGGTCTATTTTCATTGGGGCATGCGGCCTTTTTGGGCGTGGGAGCCTACACGCAGGCGGTCATGACCAATGCGGGTGTGCCGTTTCCCATCGCGCTAATGGGCGCGGCGGCGCTGTCGGCGGCGGTGGGGTTTGTGGTGGGCCTGCCGGCCTTGCGCGTCAAGGGTATTTACCTCGGCATGGCCACGCTGTCTTTTGGCTTTATCGTGGAAGAGGTGCTGGCGCGCTGGGAGTCCGTAACCAAAGGCAACGCCGGCCTGCACATCAAGCCACCGGCCATGCTGGGCTGGACGCTGGACACGGGTACCGAGTTCTACTTTCTCTGCCTCGTAGTGACGGTGTTGGCCACCTTGGGCATTTTGAACCTGTTGCGCGCACCCACCGGGCGGGCGTTTGTGGCTATACGTGACTCCGAGGTCTCGGCACAAAGCATGGGCATTCATCTGGCGCGCTACAAGACGCTGTCGTTCGCGCTGTCTGCAGCGCTGGCAGGTGTGGCGGGTGCGCTGTATGCCCACAAGCTGCAATTCATTTCGCCAGACCAGTTCAACATCCTGCAATCGATTGACTTGCTGCTGATGATCGTGGTGGGTGGCGTGGGTTCAGTGCATGGTGCTTTCTTGGGTGCGATCTTCCTGATCACCATGCCGCAAATCATTGCCTTGGTGAAAGACTATCTGCCCGCCGCGATCGGCCAGGCGCCGGGCCTGCAAGGTCTTGTCTATGGTGCCGTGCTGGTGGCGTTCGTGCTGTTCGAGCCCATGGGCCTGTATGGCCGCTGGCTGAAGATCCGCACCTATCTGCAACTCTTCCCGTTCTACCGCAAGGGGATGTTCAAGCGGCAGAAATCCTTCCAGAAGTCTGACCGTCTGAAATAAGAAGTATTTATTCCATGACCGACATTCTTCTATCTGCCAAAAACCTCAGCGTGCGCTTTGGCGGGGTGCTGGCAGTCAACAACGTGAGCTTTGACGTCAAGCAGGGTGAGGTGTTCACGCTGATTGGCCCCAATGGCGCGGGCAAGACCACGGTGTTCAACCTGATCAGCCGCATCTACACACCCACCCAGGGCGAAATCATCTACCTGGGCAACAAGCTAACAGACCAGCCGCCCCACAAGATTGCCTCGCTGGGCATTGCACGCACCTTCCAGAACATCGAGCTGTTTGAGAACGCGTCTGTGCTGCACAACCTGCTGATCGGGCGGCATACCCATCGCAAATCCGGCTTGTGGCAAGACCTGTTTTTTACCGGCACGGCCCGTGCAGCCGAGCTCAAGGCCCGCGAGAAAGCCGAAGAGGTGATTGAGCTGCTGGATCTGCAGCATCACAGAGATTCCTTTGTGCACGGCCTGCCGTATGGGGTGCGCAAAGTGGTCGAGATGGCACGCGCCCTGTGCACAGAGCCCAAGCTGCTGCTGCTGGACGAGCCTTCCAGTGGCTTGAACGTGGAAGAAACCGATGACATGGCATTCTGGATTGCCGACATCAAGAACGAGCTGGGCATCACCGTGCTGATGGTCGAGCACGACATGACGCTGGTAAGCAAGGTGTCTGACCGCGTGCTGGCCATGAACCAGGGTGAGGTACTGGCCATGGGCACGCCACGTGAAGTGCAAAGCGACCCAGGCGTGATTGAGGCCTATCTGGGGTCGGTGGATGATGTGTCATCTTTGCGGCGGGGGGCCATTCCATCATGAGTTCGGTTCCTCCCGCAGTCAGCGACGAGCCCGTTCTCAAGCTGCTCAATGTTGAGAGCGCCTACGGCCCCATCAAGGCGATCCGTGGCGTCAGCCTGCAGGTGCGCCGTGGTGAGATCGCCACCGTGCTCGGCTCCAATGGCGCAGGCAAAACCACCATCCTGAAAACCATTTCAGGCATCATTGATCCGCGCAAGGGTTCGATCGAATTCAAAAGCGAAGACATCACCGCCAAAGACCCGGCACACATCGTGCAACAGGGCCTGAGCCATGTGCCCGAAGGGCGTGAAGTCTTTGCCCTGCTCAGCGTGCGGGACAACCTGACGATGGGTGCCTACACCCGTGCCGACCGGGACGGTGTGGCGAAAGACATGGAGACCGTGTTCAATTATTTCCCGATTCTGCGCGAGCGCGCGGCGCAGGACGCCGGTCTGCTGTCAGGCGGCCAGCAGCAAATGTTGGCAATTTCACGTGCACTCATGGCTAACCCCGATCTGATTTTGCTGGACGAACCCAGCCTGGGTTTGAGCCCGAAGCTGACCAAGGAAATCTTCGAGATCGTCGTGCGCATCAACCGCGAGCGCGGCA
>JANOAP010000067.1:0-7820 GCA_031411175.1 Rhodoferax sp.
CCACACATTCAGCATGCCGTGGCCTTCGGGCGTGGCGTAGTCCTGAATGCCGTCAAACAGCTTGGTGCGGCCCCGGGCCCGCAGCGCGGCATGGCCAAATTCGCGTTTGTGCCCACCTTCCACCTTACCGCCCAGCGCCGCCGCAATGGCATACATGCCAAAACAGATGCCCAGTACAGGAATGCCCAGCTCAAACACCACTTGCGGCGCACGCAGAGTTTCGTCTTCCCACAGGCTGGCGTGGCTGCCTGAAAGAATCACACCCTTGAGCGAGCCGTCTTTGGCGTATTCACGCACCCAGTCGTCCGTGACATCACATGGATGCACTTCGCAAAACACATGCGCTTCGCGCACACGCCGCGCGATGAGCTGGGTAACCTGGGAACCGAAATCGAGGATGAGGATTTTTTGGTGCATCACTCTGCCCTGTAGTTGGGCGCTTCTTTGGTGATTTGCACGTCGTGCACGTGGCTCTCGCGGATACCGGCGGAGGTGATCTCGACGAACTCAGCCTTGTCCTGCATGTCGGTAATGGTGGCGCAACCGCAGTAGCCCATGCTCGCGCGCACGCCACCGGCCATCTGGTAAATGATGGACACCATGGAGCCCTTGTACGGCACACGGCCCTCAATGCCTTCAGGCACCAGCTTATCGGCGTTCGGGTTGCCCGTGGTGGACTCCTGAAAATAGCGGTCGGCACTGCCCTGCTGCATGGCACCAATGCTGCCCATGCCCCGGTAACTTTTGTAGCTGCGGCCCTGGAACAAAATCACTTCGCCGGGGGCCTCTTCGGTACCGGCAAACATGCCACCCATCATCACCGTGCTGGCACCGGCGGCAATGGCTTTGGCAATGTCGCCGCTGTAGCGAATGCCGCCGTCGCCAATCAGCGGCACACCGGTGCCTTTGAGCGCCTTGGCCACGTTGTCAATGGCCATGATTTGTGGCACACCCACACCTGCCACGATACGAGTGGTGCAAATGCTGCCAGGGCCAATGCCAACCTTGACACCATCGGCACCCGCCTCCACCAAAGCCAGCGCGGCCGCACCGGTGGCAATGTTGCCGCCAATCACGTCAATCTGCGGGTAGTTCTTTTTGACCCAGCGCACACGTTCGATCACGCCCTGGCTGTGGCCATGGGCCGTGTCGACCACGATGGCATCCACACCGGCACGCACCAGCGCTTCGACACGTTCCTCGGTGCCTTCACCCACACCCACAGCCGCACCCACACGCAGCTTGCCATGGGCATCCCGTGCGGCATTGGGAAAGCTGGTTTGCTTGGTGATGTCCTTGACGGTGATCAGGCCCTTAAGCTCAAACGCGTCGTTAACCACAAGCAGGCGCTCCAGCTTGTATTTGTTCAACAACGCCTTGGCTTCCAGCAGTGTGGTGCCATCAGGCACCGTGACCAGCTTGTCACGCGGCGTCATGATCTGGCTCACGGGGATGTCGTAACGGGTCTCGAACCGCAGGTCACGCCCGGTCACAATACCGACGACTTTGCCACCATCACACACCGGAAAGCCCGACACACCGAGCTGGTCTGACAGATCAATCACTTGGCGCACCGTGTGGCTGGGGGTAATGACCACCGGGTCGCGCAACACACCCGATTCGTATCGTTTGACACGTGCCACTTGAGCGGCCTGCTCCTGTGCGGTCAGGTTTTTGTGAACGATACCGATGCCGCCCTCCTGGGCGATTGCAATCGCCAGCCGGGCTTCGGTGACCGTGTCCATAGCAGCAGATACCAGCGGCAGGTTCAGGGAGATGTTGCGGGAGAAACGGGTGGCGAGAGAGGTGTCCTTGGGCAGGACCTGGGAGTACGCTGGCACCAACAACACGTCGTCGAAGGTGAGCGCTTTGCCGAGAAGGCGCATGTCAAAGCTCCAAATAACAGATTGTACCCGTGCCAAAAGCGCCGTCTGGGGTCAGCACCCGCCACGTCAGTCCGCGATGAACGGGTGAATTGGCCCGCCAAACGGGGTCTGATGACTGGTCAACAAGGCTGCGTCGGCGCTAAACTGTAAACTGTGTCTATGAACATGTTTCGCCCCATTTTGCGGACCCTTGTGCCGATGGCTCTGGGCTTGGTGTGCCTGAGCGTTTCGGCGCAGTGGCAATGGCTGGACAAGGATGGGCGCAAAGTCTTCAGTGATCGCGCCCCGTCGTCGGATGTGCCAGATAAAAATATTCTCAAACGGCCCGGAAACACGGTCAAAGCAGCTACGCCAGCGCCACCCAATGCAGGCACCGAGGGGACCAGCGCAGCTGCGACTGCTGCGTCCGCCCCCGAGGGAGCAGCCAGCGTGCCCAAGCTCTCTGGGGTTGACAAGGAGCTAATCGACAAGAAAAAATTGGCCGAAAAGCAGGCCACAGAGGCTGCAGCTGCCAAGCGCAAGGCTGATGAAGACGGTGTTGCCAAGGTAAAAGCCGAGAATTGCGCCAGCGCCCGACAAAGCAAGGCCACTCTGGACGCGGGTACACGTATTGGCCGTATCAATGCCAAAGGCGAACGTGAATTCCTGGATGATGCTGGACGCGCTGCGGAAACAAAGCGGGCGCAGTCTGTGATCGATACCAACTGCAAATAGTCTGTAAACGCCGGACGGACCCAGCGCCGCCTCCGTGCCATTGACCGGCTTCAGTACCCCGCTTTTGCCCCCACACGCCGACGTGCAAACAGACCGGCGGTTTTAGCCCCCTGCTTGATGAACCGCTCCCGGCGCGCCACCTTGGGGTCGACCGTGAGTGGCCGATACAGTTCTAGCCGGTCTCTGTCATGCAATGGTTGGTCGTGTCGTGCCTTGCGGCCCCACACGCCCAGCTTGAGGTCGGGCGAATCAAGTTCCGCAAATTCGTCCAGCAAGCCGCTGCCGGCCAGCGCCGTGGCGACTGTACTGCCTGTCGGCAGCACGAGATCAATCTCGCGGACTCGGCCAGCCGCAGGGGAATAGACCACCGAGATGCGCAGGCTCATGGATGACGCCCGGGTTCAGGTGGCATAAACCTGTTCAGCCCGCTTGACGAACGCATCAACCAGGCTGCCGGCGATCCGGTCAAAAACCGGCCCTACCAGCCTGGCCAGCGTGGCATTGTCAAAGCCGTAGTTGAGGTTGAACTCGACCCGGCAGGCGCGCTGGGAGCCATCACCCAGCGGCACAAAATCCCACTGACCGTTAAGGCTGGAAAACGGCCCGTCGATTAGCTTCATGGCCACCTGACGCCCGTCGGTATGGTCATTGCGGGTGGTGAAGGTCTGACGGATGCCGCTGAAGGCAATGCCTACCTCGGCCGTCATGCCGGTGGCGTCGGTCGCCAGCACGCTGGCATGGTCACACCACGGCAAAAATTTGGGATAGTCCGCAACCGCAGTCACCAATGCGTACATTTCTTCGGGGCTGTACCAGATCAGGACGGACTTGTGAACGGTTTTCATAGAATGGGGGCAAGCGCAATGATTGTAGACAAGCCTCTACACGACAATCTGCACCACTCTTGTGTGGACCGATTGCAACCCCACCTCCTCCCCATGGCCAAAAAACCCGATACCGCTGCCCCCAAGAACACCCGCATTGCCGACAACAAAAAGGCCGCGTACAACTATTTTTTTGAAGAACGGTTTGAGGCTGGCCTGGTGCTGGAGGGCTGGGAGGTCAAGTCCCTGCGCGAAGGCAAGGTGCAACTGACCGATGGCTATGTGGTCATCCGAAACAGCGAGCTGTTTATCATCGGCTTGCAGATCACGCCCCTGGGGACCGCATCGACCCACATCAGCCCGGACAAGGTGCGGACGCGCAAGCTGCTGATGCACAGGGAGCAGATCAAGCGCCTGAGCATCAAGGTGGAGCAAAAAGGCTACACCCTGGTGCCCATTAACCTGCACTGGAAAACCGGCAGGATCAAATGTGAGGTGGCGCTGGCCAAGGGCAAGGCCGAGCACGACAAGCGCGACACCATCAAAGACCGCGAAGGCAAGCGCGAAGTGGACCGGGCCATGAAAGACCGCAGCCGCTAGAACGCGATTCAGACCAGCCTATTCGAGGCCCCGCAAAGGATGCGCAAAGGCAGGCCACGGGGTTTCGAAAAATGGCGCGACCCTGTCGGGCGTCACGTCTTCAATACGTACCGGGTTCCACTTGGGCGCACGATCCTTGTCCACCGCCAACGCGCGTATGCCTTCGGTGGTTTCGCTGGACGCCGCATTGCGCCCCAGGTGAAGGGGGTTGAAACAATGGCGGATCATGTCGCGCTCAATGCGCAATTCATCAGCCAAGCTCATACCGCGTGCGCGGCGAATCTGAGCCAGCGTGACGTGCAGCATCAGTGGTGAATTCAGGCGCAGCCGCGCTGCGGACTGGGCCGCCCAGGGTGACCCGTTGCCCTCCAGCGCCCGCACGATGGTCGAGACGCTGCCCAGTGAGAAAAAAGCATCAATATCGGCCCTGAAACCCGTAGCCATTGCTTGAACAGCTACTAAATGAGGAGCAAAAAGATCATTCAAAGCTGACTGCAAATCAAGCCCTGCTGCGCCCAGAGCCTCCCAGATGTCGGGCAAGCTGGCCGAGCCAATGCCGTGGTCCGCCAGACCAAAGGCGATGGCGTCCCCCGCGCCGAGGGTCTCGCCAGTCAGCGCCAGCCATTCACCCACAGCACCCGGACAGCGACCCAGAAAATAACCGCCGCCGACATCAGGGAACAGGCCGATGCCGGTCTCGGGCATGGCCATTTTTGTGCGCTCGGTGACCAGGCGATGGGTGCAACCTTGCGCAATGCCCATGCCACCGCCCATCACGATGCCATCCATGAAGGCGATGGTCGGCTTGGGGTAGGTGTGGACGAGGTGGTTGAGGGTGTATTCCTCGGTGAAGAAGTCTTCCAGCGACGGGTTGCCCGCCAGCACCGCCTGGTGAAAAAAGCGGATGTCGCCACCGGCGCAGAACACGCCAAACGGGCCGGTTTTGCCCATGCCGCGAAAGGCCACCACCTGGACCCGGTCGTCAGATCGCCAGGTGATCAAGCACGCCATCAGGTCACGAATCATCGGCAGCGACAAGGCGTTCAGGGCACCGGGCCGGTTCAAGGTGATGAAGCCGGTCTGCCCCCGAACTTCGCAGCTGACATGGCTGGATGTATTCACTGCCTGGCCCTCCAGCCAATCAACTCGTTGATCGCCAGGGCACTGATAACCAGTGCGCCACCGGTCAGTACCGACACCTGCGGTACCTCGTTGGCCCCGACCCAGGCCAGCAATATCCCAAAAATGACCTCCAGCAAAGACAGCAGCGACAACTCAGGCGCTTTGAGCACTTTGCCAACCATGACCACAAGAACACAGGGAATGGCAAGTTGACCCAGACCCAGCCCGGCCAGCAATGTCAGGTCGTGGACCGTGGCCTGAAATGGAAGCGCTAGCGGTAGCGTGATGCAACATGAGATGACCGCCCCCACCAGCACCGCAGGCATCAGGTCGACATCTTCACCCTGCGCATGGGCGTGCTGGGTGAGCGTCCAGTTGAGGGCACCCGACAGCGGCACCCCCAGTGCCACCAGCGTACCCACCATCTGGCCGCCTGATATTTGCGAGCCGTACATCCAGCCAATGCCGATGCCCGCCACCACGATGGTGACCCAGGTCCGCACGGGAATTTTGTGCCCCAAAAAAATCCGGGCCAGCAGGGCTGTCAGCAAAGGCCCGATGGCCATGGTGACCAGTACATTGGCCACGCTGGTCAGCATCAGGGCCATCATGAAGAACGTGAACATGCCGCTCCAGCACAGGCCGGACAGCCAGAACACCCGGCCCTGGCGCAACATGCTGGCAAAAACACCGCGCCCCTTGAGCAAGGGCAGCATGACCAGCAGCGACAACACGGTGAACGCGCTGCGCCAAAAGGTCACTTCAAAGCTGCGGGCGGCTTCCAGGTGGCGCGTAACGACACCGGCGGTTGACCACATCAGGGTCACCACCACCATCAACAGAACCGCACGGTTGTGGGTCAACCTCACCGTCTTGCCGACTGGTTTAGCGTCCAGCCCGCTTGCGCTCGCTCTCGGTCAGGTGACGCTTGCGCAGGCGAATCGACTTGGGCGTAATTTCAACCAGCTCGTCGTCTTCAATGAACTCCACACCGTATTCCAGCGTGCATTCAATCGGTGGCGTGATCTTGATCGCGTCTTCCTTGCCGGACACGCGGAAGTTGGTGAGCTGCTTGGTACGGGTGGCGTTGACCACCAGGTCGTTTTCACGGCTGTGGATGCCCACAATCATGCCCTCGTACACGGGGTCATTGGCGCGCACAAACATGCGGCCCCGGTCGTCGAGTTTGCCCAGGGCATAGGTGAAGATTTCACCGGCGTCCATGGAGATCAGCACGCCGTTTTTGCGGCCACCGATGTCACCCTTGTGCGGCTCGTAGCCATCAAAGATATTGGAGATCAGGCCCGTTCCACGGGTCAGGTTCAAAAACTCGTTTGTAAAGCCAATCAGGCCACGCGCCGGAATGCGGTACTCCAGGCGCACACGGCCCCTGCCGTCCGGCTCCATGTTCACCAGCTCGCCCTTGCGCTCGCCCAGGGCCTGCATCACGCCACCCTGGTGCTGGTCTTCAATGTCGGCCGTCACCATCTCGATAGGCTCGTGCTTTTCACCGTTCACTTCCTTGAACACCACGCGCGGCTTGCTGACGGCCAGCTCGTAACCTTCACGGCGCATGTTTTCCAGCAGGATGGTCAAGTGCAACTCGCCCCGGCCCATGACTTCAAAAATGCCTTCTTCGTCGGTTTCCTTGACGCGCAGTGCCACGTTGTGTTGCAGTTCTTTTTGCAAGCGGTCCCAAATCTGGCGGCTGGTGACGTATTTGCCTTCGCGACCCGCCAGCGGGCTGGTGTTGACGCAGAAGTTCATGGTCAGCGTGGGCTCATCCACCTTGAGCATCGGCAGCGGCATCGGATTGATAGCGTCAGTAATCGTCACACCGATACCAATGTCCGTCAGGCCGTTGATGAGCACGATTTCGCCGGGGCCGGCATCGGTGGTCTGCACGCGCTCCAGTCCCTGGAAGGTCAGCACCTGGTTGATGCGGCCCTTGACGGGCTTGCCGTCCGGCCCTTCCATCACCACCACATCCATCATGGGCTTGATCGTGCCCTGGCTGATGCGGCCCACGCCAATGCGACCCACAAAGGTGGAGAAATCGAGCGCAGAAATTTGCAGCTGCAAAGGCGCAGCCGGATCACCCTGCTGGTGCGGCACGTGTTCCAGAATGGTGTTGAACAAGGCTGACATGTCCGGGCCCCACTGCTCGCCCTGCGCGCCCTCTTCCATTGACGACCAGCCGTTGATGCCCGAGGCGTACACCACGGGGAAATCAAGCTGTTCGTCCGTGGCACCGAGCTTGTCAAACAAGTCAAACGCCGCGTTGACGACCCAGTCCGGGCGCGAACCGGGCTTGTCCACCTTGTTTACCACCAGAATGGGCTTTAGGCCCAGGGCCAACGCCTTCTTGGTCACGAAACGCGTTTGCGGCATGGGGCCTTCCTGCGCATCAATCAACAGCACAACGCCATCGACCATGCTCAAGGCGCGCTCTACTTCCCCACCAAAGTCGGCGTGGCCCGGGGTGTCTACGATGTTGATGTGAGTCCCTTCCCAGGTCACGGCGCAGTTCTTGGCCAAAATCGTAATACCACGCTCTTTTTCAATCGCGTTGTTGTCCATCACGGTGTCCACCACTTTTTCGTGCTCGGCAAAGGTGCCGGACTGGCGCAGCAACTGGTCGACCATGGTGGTCTTGCCGTGGTCAACGTGGGCG
>JANOAP010000068.1:0-2194 GCA_031411175.1 Rhodoferax sp.
TGACCGGGCCTTGAACCTGGCCTGCATGATGCCCCTCCTGGGCATGGGCAGCCTGCTCAAGAGCGGGCTGGAGATGCCGTCGGCACAGTACTTCAACCTGGCGACCTGGCACACCATCAACCTGGCTTATACCCGGCAGGCCACGGCAGAGATCAGCGAAATGCACCGGGAGGCCTGTGAGCGCAACAAGCTGGCGCGCCTGCAAATCCTGGTCAACGAGCGGGCCGGCCACTGGCTCGCCATGCAGGTCGAGCAGGCCAAGATTGCCTTGACCAGTGCGCCTGTCGCCCGCATTGACATTGACCGTATTTCAATGGGCGAATCCGTTGCCCTGACGCAGGAGGAAATGGACGGTGCCATCCGCGCCCGGGTGGCCGGGGTGGAGCAGACCGTGGCTGCCTTGCTGCGGGATGCAGGCGTTGCCGCAGCGGGGCTTGACACGGTGTTCTTCACGGGTGGGTCCAGCAGTGTGCCCCTGCTGCGCGAACGCATCCTGGCACTGGTGCCACACGCGCGATGTGTTGAAGGGGATCTGTTTGGCAGCATCGGTGCCGGTCTGGCGTTAGACGCTTTGCGCAAGTTCGGCCCGTGACGGAGGCGCTTGGTCTCCTGACAGCCAGCTTACGCTGTCGGTAATAACCCCTGCTTGATGGAAGGGCGCGGCCGCGATACAGTCGGTGCTATGCATTCTGATTCCTAAGTTCCCATACCGGAACACAGTCAGGCTTGCATAGGAGACACGCATGAGCCAAAAAACAAGCGCCCCCGCCGAACCCATGTCACGACGCAGGCTCTTTGCCGGCGCTACGACTTTGGGTGCCATCGCGGCGACGGCGACCCTGATTCCGTCCATTCACCATGAGGCGGCGACCGTACCTGTGGCCAAAGCTCCACCCGCACGGGGCGGTGGTTACACCCTTTCAGAACACGTCAAGCGCTACTACAAGACCGCCCTCGTCTAATCCTCGTTCGTTGGAGATTTGCATGTTGTTGACTAAAAAGTCTGGAGCCGCATCGGGCGGTTCGGGTTCTTCGTTCGTCCATAGTCTTCGTCGCGGGCTGTCAACGGCCCTGCCGACCATGGACCGGCGCTCGTTTTTGCGCCGCTCCGGCTTAGGGGTGGGCGTAGGCATTGCGGCGGGCCAATTGGCGCTGGTGAAGAAGTCAAATGCGGCTGACGGCAAGCCCGCGTTGGGCGAGGGCAAGATTGAAATCAAGCGCACGGTTTGCACCCACTGCTCGGTGGGCTGCGCAGTGGACGCAGTGGTTGAAAACGGGGTTTGGGTGCGCCAGGAGCCGGTGTTTGACTCACCTATCAATATGGGCGGCTACTGTGCCAAAGGCGCAGCCTTGCGCGAGCACGGCCATGGTGAATACCGGCTGCGTTACCCCATGAAGCTGGTCAACGGCAAGTACGAGCGCATCAGCTGGGATACGGCCCTGAACGAGATCACGGCCAAGATGATGGACCTGCGCAAAGCCAGCGGGCCGGATTCGGTCTATTGGGTAGGGTCCAGCAAGCACAACAACGAGCAGGCGTATTTGATGCGCAAGTTTGTCAGCTTCTGGGGCAGCAACAACTGCGACCACCAAGCCCGTATTTGTCACTCCACCACAGTGGCGGGTGTGGCAAACACCTGGGGCTACGGTGCCATGACCAATTCGTACAACGACATGCAAAACGCCAAGGTCGCGATGTACATCGGCTCCAATGCGGCCGAAGCTCACCCGGTCAGCATGGTGCACATGCTGCACGCCAAGGAAACCGGCTGCAAGATGATTGTGGTGGACCCGCGGTTCACCCGCACGGCGGCCAAGGCCGATGAATACGTTCGCATCCGCTCGGGCTCTGACATCCCGTTCCTGTTTGGCTTGCTCTATCACATCTTCAAAAACGGCTGGGAAGACAAGCAGTACATCAACGACCGCGTCTATGGCATGGAGAAGGTCAAAGAAGACGTGCTGGCCAAGTGGACGCCCGACAAGGTCGAAGAGGCCTGCGGCGTGAAAGAAGCGCAGATGCTCAAAGTGGCCAGCATGCTCAACGAGAGCCGCCCCGGCACCATCGTGTGGTGCATGGGCCAAACCCAGCACACCACTGGCAATGCCATCGTGCGCGCCTCCTGCATCTTGCAATTGGCCTTGGGCAACATCGGCAAATCGGGCGGCGGTGCCAACATTTTCCGTGGCCATG
>JANOAP010000069.1:0-3200 GCA_031411175.1 Rhodoferax sp.
CACACAAGCCAATGTGTTTCACACCGGCTTCAAGGCCTGCGACAGCTACGCCGGAGGCGAAGCGGCCATGAACGGCCTGCAATGCCCGGTGCTGTTTGTGCTGGGCCAGGTGGACCAGATGACGTCGCCCGGTGCTGCGCAAGGCCTGGTCAAGCTCGCGCGTGATGGCCGCACGGTCTATCTGCCCGTGGGGCATCACCAGATGACCGAAGCGCCCGAGGCCATGCTGAAGGCGCTCACCGATTTTCTGAAACCATGATGGCCAACCCGGGCGGTGGCATCGTGGCTACGCCGCCCATGAGCCTGGCGCGCGCGCAACAGATTGCCGCCACGTTTGACCTGCGCGACCTGCCTGCGGATTTCTATGCCAACCCCTACCCGGTGTATGACGTGCTGCGGGAAACCGAGCCAGTGCGGCGCATGCCGGATGGCTCATACTTCCTGACCCGCCATGCGGATCTGGTGGCGGTGTACCGCGATGCGCAAACGTTCAGCTCAGATAAGAGAGTGGAGTTTGGGCCAAAGTACAACCATGACCTCTTCGGTAGCGACAACCGCAGCACCTACGGTAGCGACACTGTGGTCGCGCCTTTGTTCGAGCACCACACCACCAGCCTGGTGTTCAACGACCCGCCGCTTCACACCCGCGTGCGCAAGCTGATCATGGGGGCCCTCACCCGCCGCGCCATTGCCGACATGGAGCCGGGCCTGATCACGCTGGTCGATAGCCTGCTGGATGCGATCAAAGCACGCGATGGTGGTGACCTCATTGAGGACTTTGCATCGGCGATTCCGGTTGAGATCATCGGCAATCTGCTGGGTGTTCCCCATGCCGACCGGGGCCCGCTGCGTGCTTGGTCACTGGCCATTCTGGGCGCGCTGGAACCCAGGCTCAGCCCCGAACAGGAAGCGCTGGGCAACCGCAGCGTGACGGAGTTTTGCGCTTACCTAAAGACCCTGGTTGCCGAGCGGCGCAGGCACCCCGGCGACCCGCAGCACGATGTGCTCACACAGCTGATTCAGGGCGAAGGGGGTGAACAGCTCAGTGAGACTGAGCTGCTGCAAAACTGCGTCTTCATCCTCAATGCGGGCCACGAGACCACCACCAACCTGATCGGCAATGCCCTGGTCGCCTTGCAGGAGTGGCCCCAGGCACGGCATGAGATGCTATTAAACTTGCAGCTATTCAAGCATGATCCACGGGGGCTGGAGGCCGATTTAACCCTTGCAATTGATGAGTTTTTGCGTTTTGAGTCGTCCAACCAGCTCAGCAACCGCCGCGCCGTCAAGGCCTGCACCGTTGGTGGTGTGGCGCTGCCCGCTGGAACCCTGCTGACTCTGTGCATTGGGGCTGCCAACCGCGACCCAGCCCAGTTTGCCGACCCCAACCGGCTGGACCTCACACGCGGTGATGAGCGTCTGGGGCAGCCGGCCAACCGGCATCTGGCGTTCGGCTTTGGCATTCACCAATGTGCCGGGCTGAGCCTGGCACGGCTGGAGGGTCGTGTCGCCATCGGCCGCTTTCTGCAGCGCTTCCCCGGCTACCATCTCACCCAATCGCCGATGCGAGGGGGACGCGCACGATTCAGAGGCTTTCTGAAGGTGCCGTTCTCCGTGGGCTGAGTCCGGGCTGGCCGTCCGGCGAGGGCACCAGAACGCATCACACCTTTGACTTTGAAAGCCCTGGGCGCGTCCCAGAGACGCTATCGGCGCACGTTTTATCGGCGCACGTTTGCAACCACGCGCGACGACATCCTGATCATCAACGCGCAGACCTCGCAGGTTTGAAGATGTGAATATAAAGGGGCCTACTTGACACTCTGTCCCGCTCAAGCTGTCACTCGTGCAGGCCTGTCCTGGCGCGGCAAGGATGCCTCCAGCAGGGAAACGAAGGCCTGCGGTGCTGGCCCGCTGCTTGCCGCACCTTTGAAAACTGTCTTTTTTGAGTTGGACCGGATGGCGCAGACCGGCGATCGCGTGAAGCGTGGACTGCGGGTGTTGCGCAGCTTCTTGGGCGGCCTGAAAGTCAAAATGGCCGAGCTTGAAATTGGTCTGGATATTGACCCTGAAACCGGTGCCGCTGACAGTGGGGATATTGAAATCGACCTGCCCAATTTGTTCGAGGCACTGGGTGAGGCAGCCAAAGAGAAGAAAAGCGCGGTCGCCATTTTGATTGACGAAATCCAGTACCTGAATCAGAAGGAGCTGGGGGCGGTCATCATGGCCATGCACCGCATGCAGCATCGCCAATTGCCAGCGGTTTTGCTGGGTGCTGGATTGCCTGTGCTGCCCGGGTTGGCGGACGAGTCAAAGTCGTACGCTGAGCGATTGTTTGCCTTCCCGGATATTGATCCACTTTCGGAAGCCGATTCAAACAAGGCCGTCAGTGAGCCGGCGCTAGTGGAAGGCGTCAAACTGTCAGATGCTGCCTTGGCTGAAACCTACCGCCTCACCCACGGTTACCCCTATTTCATCCAGGAGTGGGGTTATCAAATGTGGAATCTGGCGGCGAGCAGCCCTATCGAGTTGGGGGTCGTGCAGTCTGCGGCAGAGTCCGTTGTTCGTCGGCTCGACCAGAATTTCTTCCGGGTCCGGTTTGATCGGCTGACACCGGGCGAAAAGAATTTTCTACGTGCCATGGCCGAACTGGGCTCAGGCGCCATCCGTTCGGGCGACATTGCAAGCTGCCTGGGTGTCAAGACCACAGCATTTGACCTGCAACTGAACCCGGCACACCCCAGCATGAGCCTGCACCTGGCCAAAGGGCTGGAGTTTCACGCCGTGGTGGTGGTGGCTTGTGATGATGAGGTATCCCACTGCAAGAACGGATTGAGACGGCGGGTGACGATGCTGACCTGCAAGAGGTGTATGACACCGAGCGGCATTTGCTTTACGTGGCCTGCACGCGCGCGCGGGATCAGTTGCTGGTAACCGGGATTGACCCTACCCAAGCCGCCGTAGGCCTCAGCGACATCGCGCAAGGCCAACAGGCCTGCCGCACGATTGTCAGGATCATCAAGCTCTTCCAGCGCAGACTTCAGATACTCGATGGCGAACTGCCGATCCGCCCGCAACTCTTTGATCGTCTCGTCGGTATGTGATACCGATCCAACCCCAGTTTTTTTCATGAATTTCTCCGTTTCCAGTCAGTCCAATAAGTCTTGGCGCGGGTAATGTCTGGCTGCTGCGAAGTCTTGTCA